>NZ_MOMD01000011.1:0-217936 GCF_001983015.1 Frankia sp. CcI156 | reverse complement strand
GGGCGATCAAGAAACAGCTGGGCTCCAGCCCGCGGCGCGTGGCGCGGAGGCRTTTCTCCTGTTCTTCCACGCTGGCCAGGTCCCGCTCACCGGGGTACAGGATCGACCACTTGTCCAGCGTGTTGTCCTCGATGCACACCGCGCTCGCGCCGGCCTGGGAGATTGTCCGCGCCGCCAGGTCTACCTTGCGCGGGCCTCCGTACCCGGATTCCATGTCCACAACCACCGGATGACGCGTCGTCCTCGCCACGGTCCGTACCACACTGGCCATCTCGGAGGAATCTATTAGCCCGAGATCGGGAAGGCCCCCCAGCGCGGCGGACACACAGAAACTGCTCACCCAGACGAAGTCGGGGTTGTGCTTGTCGGCCAGCCGTGCGGACGGGCCGTCATACACGCCAACTCCGAGACGTACAGGAGTATCGGWCGAGAACCAGCTGGGTGTCACGTGATTACCTTCCCGGTTTGTGATGTCGAAGAGTTCGACTTTTAACCATTGGAGTGGTATGCGTAGCGCTCCATCGAGCCGCACAGATGAAATCTTCGTTGGGAGCTAGCGGCTGTCCGGTGACCATCACGGCGCCCGCGGCTGCGGGCCCGGCACCCTGCTCGTGACCGACGGTGACATACCGGAGGGTGGCGCCGTCGATCAGCGTTCGGGGCGGGGAAGGGATCGGACCCCTGGGGGTGCCAAAGATGATCTTTTCATTCGTCGACCCCAACGAACCGACCACCGACCGCGCTCCGGTCATCTTCTTGATCCTTTTTCTCCGGTCGGTGAGATCATGAAGATCCGAAGTGAGCTCCCGAGGCATATCGTCAACCATCATGTTTACGTACGCTACTCCCGGATTGGTGTCGATGCGCGTCGCGCGTCGCCTGGGGGCGTGTGACGTAAATCTCCCTAACTGGGTKCCAAGCCCTTTTATCGATCTTGATCTCAGCTAGCTTGCTGGGAATTTTGGGGCATTTGAAGCTTTTGCGTAGCAATCATGTACGGTTCGCAATCGTKATGTCATCCTTGGTTAGGTTGCATGGGCTCTGGTCCGTGAGGAGGCGGAGTCCCAGGATTCCCGATCCTTATGATCTTAACAATCGATCGGTTGAAGATTGTGCTGTCGCTGGACGAGCACTGTGTCCCGCTCCGTCCACGCTGGTACATGCGTGGCTCACCGCTCGCGACCGTGCGGTGTGCCGGGCAGTTCTCGCCTGCTCGTGGTTACGGGTCCACGTGTAGAGCCGGGCACGGGCCCGGCGGCCGACCGCACGCCCCAGCCGATGGCCGTCGTCACCTCGGTGTCCCGCGCGACGGACAGGGCGCGTACCCAACGCCCGGCTGGTGTCGCCRCCCTCACCGGCCACCTTCAGTCCTTCGGGGCACGCCCGGCCGGGTTGGTCCGGACCGTGAACCCGGATCGGGAGAGGATTGGCACGGGACCGAACGGGATGGCCCGGATGGAAACGGGATGGCCCAGATGGGGATGGTGTCGTGCACAGGTTCGAGGACCGCTGGGTGGTTTCCGCCAGTGATCTTGTCGACGTCGTCGAGTGTGGGCATCGCGTCGGGCTTGCGCACGCGCTCGCCGCCGGGCTGGTGACCGGGGAGACGTCGGAGAACGGGCCGCGCCGGATCGACCGGGTGCGCCTGACCCCCGCGGACACCACTGCCGTGCGGCACGGCGAGGCGCACGAACGACGCTGKCTGGAGCATCTGCGCCGGTGTTTTGGCGCGGACGGGGTCGTGGCGATCGAGCGGCCCGCCCCCACGCTCGCCGCCCTGGCCCAGGCCCACGAGCGGACCCGCCAGGCGTTGGCCGCCGGGGTTCCCGTCGTCTACCAGGGGGCGCTGTTCGACGGCGCGTTCCAGGGGCGCCCCGACTTCCTCATCGCGGCGCATCTCGACCCGGTCGCCGGCGCATCGACCGGGCCCGCGGTCGCGGGCCGTTACGAGCCCTACGACGCCAAGCTCGCCCGGCACGCCAGTCCGGGAGCCGTGCTGCAGCTCGCCGCCTACGCGGCGGCCTTACCGTCGGTGGGCGTACCCGTTCCGCGGTTCATGCATCTGCTGCATCCCGCGCAGCGGGCCACCGCTCCAGAGCCAGAGCCAGAGCCAGAGCCCGCGCTCGGGGTCGGGGTCGGGGTCGGGGTCGTGCGCACGTTCCGGGTCGACGATGTCGTGCCGATGGTCGGGCACGCGCGCAGCCGTCTCGCCGATCGGCTGGCGGCTGCCCCCGCGGTTCCCGAACCGTCCTGGGCCGAGCCCCGGTCGGCCTGCGCCACCTGCGCGTTCAGCGCGCACTGCGCGCGCGGCCGGGCGGAGGCCCGCGACCTGTCGCTGGTCGCCGGGCTGCGCGGCGACCAGCGACAGGTGCTGCGCGCGGCCGGCATCACCGCGGTGGAGGAGCTCGCCGCGGCCCGCGACGACCAGCGGCCCGCGACGATGTCCCCGGCGACGTTCGCGGGACTGCGTCTTCAGGCGGAACTGCAGGCCGGGCAGGATGCGACGCGTACCGCGGACGACCCGGTCGGGACGGTGACCGTCCGGATGACCGGCCCGGAGGGTCTCGCGGCCCTTCCGGTGCCCGATCCCGGTGACATCTACTTCGATATGGAGGGCGATCCGTACGCGCTGGACGCCGCCGGTCTGGAGTACCTGTTCGGCGCGGTCACCCTCGCGGACGGCGAGCTCTTCCGGGCGTTCTGGGCACACGATCGGGCGGGGGAGCGGCAGGCGTTCGAGCGTTTCGTCGACTGGGCGACGGAGCGGTTGCGCGCGCACCCCGGCGCGCACATCTACCATTACGCGCCCTACGAGCCGAACGCGTTGCGCCGGCTGGCCGCGCGACACGGCACGCGGGAACGGCAGGTAGACGATCTGCTCGCCGGGCACCGGCTGGTGGATCTCTACGCCGTGGTCCGGCGCAGCCTGCGGATCTCCCAGCCGTCCTACTCGATCAAATACCTCGAACCGCTGTTCCTGCCCGGTGCCCGACAGGCCGAGGTGAAGAACGCCACCGACAGCATCGTGGCGTACGAGAGCTTCCTGGCACACCGCGCCGCCGGGGAGCTCGCCGCGGCCGACCGCGTCCTCGCTCAGATCGCCGACTACAACCGGATCGACTGCGTGTCGACCCACCGACTGCACCGCTGGCTACTGGGCCTGCGGGGGGCCGACGGCGGCACGCCGCGGATCGACACCGCTGCCGCCGTTGACACCGCTGCCGCCGTTGACACCGCTGCCGACGCCGCCGACGACGCGCTCGTCGACGCCGCCGACGACGCGCTCGTCGACACCCTCGTCGCGGGCCTTCCCGACGATCCGGCCGACTGGACGGGAGACGAGCGGGCGCGCGCCCTGCTCGCCGCGGCCGTCGGATACCACCGGCGTGAGAACAAGCCCGCCTGGTGGTCGTACTTCGCGGCGCTGACCGCCGATCGCGCCACGCTGGAATCGGCCGACGACTGCGCGGTCCCGGTGAGCTGGACCGTTGTCGAGGACTGGGTCGAACCGGCCGGGCGACGGCGGCGGAGTCGTCGACTGCTGCAGGCCCGCGTCGATCCGGACCGTCCGCATCCCTTCGACCGCGGCGAGGCGGTGCGGCTGCTCTACCCGGGACCGCCCGGGGCCGAGGGCGCCACCACCGACGCGGTCGTCGAGCGAGCCGAGCCGCACACGCTGCTGCTGCGGGAGAGCGTCGCCCCCGACGGCGTGGCCCGCAGGCCGCCCCTCGCCGTGCTGCCCGGATCGCCGGTGCGTCCGGAACCCAAGCCGGCGGCGATCCGCGGCCTCGCCCGCCGGACCGCCGACGCCCTGCCGGACCTGCCCGCGGACCCCGCGTTGGACCTGCTGCGACGTCGCCCCCCGCGGCTGGTCGGCCGGGACGACCTGCCGGCGCCCGGCGAGCACGACGGAGACCAGATCGCCGCCGTGCTCGCCGCGGTGAGCATGCTCGACGGCTCCTACCTGGCCGTGCAGGGGCCGCCGGGGGCGGGCAAGACCTACCTCGCCGGCAGGCTCATCCGCCATCTCGTCGAGCAGGGGCGCACGGTCGGGGTCTGCTCGACCAGTCACAAGGCGATCGAGAACGCGATGCTCGCCGCGACCGGCCAGCCGCCGGCGGACCCGAAGCCCGCGGATACCCGGGCCGCGGACGCCCGGGCCGCGGACGCCCGGGCCGCGGACGCCGTGCCCGCCTGGCGCCCCGCGGTGCCCGCCGCGAAGAAACAGCGGTCCGGGGCGAGGCCGGCTTCGGCGGCTTCGGGCATGTTCCCGCCCTGGGATGGTCCGCGGGATCTGCGGGCACTCGCGGCGTGGCGCCGGGAGCACCCCGAGGGCCACCTGGTCGGGGACACCGCCTGGGCGTTCGCGAACCCGGTGCTGCGTGGTGACCCCTTCGACGTTCTGATCATCGACGAGGCGGGGCAGTTCGCGCTCGCRGACACCCTCGCGGTGGCTGGCGCGGCCCGCAACCTCGTGCTCCTCGGCGATCCGCAGCAACTGCCGCAGGTGGTGGCCGGCATCCATCCGGACGGCGCGGACGCATCGGCGCTGTCGCATCTGCTCGGCGACGCCGAGGTGATCCCGCCCGAGTTCGGCTACTTCCTCGACCGGACCCGCCGGCTGCACCCGGCCGTGTGCGCGCCGGTGTCGGCGCTGGCGTACCGGGGGCTGCTGCACGCGCATCCGGTGGCCGGGACGCGCGCCGTGGCGGGTGTGCCGGCCGGGCTGTACCTGCACGACGTCGAGCATCACGACAACGGCACCCGGTCGGACGAGGAGGTGGCCGTGATCCGTGACATCGTTCGCCACCTGCTCGGTCGTACCCTCGTCGACGGCGGGCCCCCGCGCCCGCTCCTCGGCAGTGACCTGCTCGTCGTCGCCCCCTACAACCGGCAGGTGCGGGCGGTCGAGCACGCGCTGGGCAAGGCGGGCCTGCCCGGGGTGCGGGTCGGGACGGTGGACCGTTTCCAGGGCCAGGAGGCAGCCGTCGTCATCACCTCGCTCACCACGTCCAGCTCGGCCCAGGCGCCGCGGGGGCTGGACTTCCTGCTCTCCCGCAACCGGCTCAACGTCGCGATCTCCMGGGCCCAGGTGGCGGCGGCGCTGGTCATGTCACCGGCGCTGCTCGACAGCTCTCCCCGTTCGGTCGCCGAACTTCAGCTCCTCGCCGGGTTAGCCCGGCTGCGTGTCATGGCCCGAACGGACCTGCTCGCCGTGCGCTCCCCGATACATTCCTGACACTTTCCTGGTACGTTGCCGGAACCTGGTGGGTGGTGGCGATGAAGCCACGGAGTCCACTACGCGCCCGCGGCCCCCGACTCTCATGCAGATATGTAAAGTCCGTTTCGTCGGTATTTGTTTGTGCTTATTGTAAAGCCGGTGCTAGGATTCGCGACGTCTGGGCAGGTTGGGGAAGGGGATGCTCATGACTCTTACACTGGCTATTCCTAGCCGTATGCAAACTGTTCTGCCTCGGGCGCTCGTGCGCCTGCGGGCCTCATCGGGTGCACACATTACTTTCGGGGGAATGGTCGCACTCCATTCCCGCACCCTGACCATCACCAACGTGGACGGGCCGGGGCCGGCCGGGCTGATCGGTGTCGAGATCCCGTCCGGGATGGGCATCGGTGGTCAGGTCGTCAAGCATTGCCGGCCGGTCGTCATCAACGATCGAGCTGCCGCGCGAAGAGCGCTGCGATCCACCGCCGCGGAGATCGACGACACCGGTCTCGGTGCGATCATGGCGGTGCCGGTGTGCGAGGACGGCGCGGTGGCCGCGGTACTGTACGCCGCTGTCGAACCGGATCTGTCATTCGATGAGTCGGCTATTCACGCGGCCATGGCGGTGGCCCGGTTGATGGAGCGCGAACTCGGTCTCGTCAGTGGGGGGCCGCGGTCGAGAGTGCCGTCGGTACCGGTCCAGGGGCGGGTACCGGTCCAGGGGCGGGTGCCGGTCGAGGGGCGGGTGCCGGTCGAGGGGCGGGTGCCCGTTCAGGGCGGGGTGCCGGTCGAGGGGCGGGTGCCCGTTCAGGGSGGGGTGCCGGTCCAGGGGCGGGTGCCGGTCCAGGGGCGGGTGCCCGTTCAGGGCGGGGTGCCGGTCGAGGGGCGGGTGCAGGTGCCGATCCAGGGCGGGGTGCCGGGGGCCGTCCCGTTTCCGCGGATGCCGGGTCTGCCCCGGGAGAGCCTGCGGCTGGCCTATCGGGAGCTTCAGGAGGTCACCGAGCATGTCGCCGATCCGTTTCTGCGTGGTCGCATCGGCGGGGTGTCCGAGCTGCTGCGCGGGCTGCTCGCCGAGGAAACGAAGACGGTCGGACGGCTGACGCTGACCCCGCGCGAGTTGGAGGTGCTTGCCCAGGTCTCGTTGGGATTGTCCAACGTCGAGACGGCCCGCCGGCTGACGGTCTCGCCCGAGACGGTGAAGGCGTACCTGCGCAGCATCATGCGCAAGCTCGGTGTCCGTAACCGGACGGCCGCGGTACACGCCGCGCGCCAGATGGGAATGCTGCCCTGATCTCAGGGGTCCGCACCGGACCCCTGCCGGGGGTGTGGCCGTGGCTGCCGGTCTGGCAGTCACGGCCATTCGACCCCGCCGTATATTCCCGGCGCCGGTGTACGAGGATCTCGACCGCGGGTCGATGTGGCCTGCCATCGGTGCCATAGCGGCGTTTTCACGTTGTGCGGGCAGGCGTGGCGGGGCCGCCCGGCCGGCGAGCCGAGGCTCAGGCTGGACCTGAGGCATTGCCCTACTACCTTTGGGATTGTTCCCGGCATTCCCGCCCACTCCTCCTACGCCGCGGCGGCAGCCTATCCTCGAAGATTCTTCCAGTTGCCCTGCTTTCGGCGGCCGAATATCGATCGTGGCCGGGTTCCCGCTACACTTCTGCCTCCGGGCGAGGGTAGTTCGGAACCGGGACCCCAGGCGGGTCTACTTTCGAGGCGGAAGCTCGGGACTTCCTCGCAGTGCTCCATGCGGTGCTCCATGCCCGGACGTGTGGTCGCTGGCGGCCACCGTCCGGCCGTTACGAGATCCATCGGCACGGGAGATCCTCGAAGGAGCGTCATGCCGTCGTTCGCTGATCCGGCGCAGCAGCGCGAATCCCGACCCGATCGGGTGACGTATGCCGCGTTGTCGCACGGACGGGACGAGGGGTCGCACGGACGGGACGAGGGGTCGCACGGACGGGACGAGGGGTCGCACGGACGGGACGAGGGCTGGGCCGACCGCGGCCCCGCGTCGGCGGGCTCCACCGGCGCACCACCCCGTTCGCTGTTCACGATGGTGGCTGACGCGGCCGTCGTGTACCGGGGAAGGGTACTCGCCGCCGCCTGCCTGCTGGTGGTCGTGCTGCTGCCGTGGAATGCCGGAATCTACGACCAGCTCGCCACCGGTGGTTTCTACGCACCGGGCGATCCGTCGACGCGGGCTGAGCGGCTGCTCGACGAGGAGTTCCCGGACGCGCCCCCCGACGTCGCCATCATGCTGACGTCGGCCCCGGGTATCGACGGGCCGATCGCCGCCCGCCTGGGCCGGGAGCTCACCGGGCGGATCGCCGCGGAGCCGGGGGTGACCTCGGTGCTGTCGTACTGGCCGGGCGGGCCCAACGAGGCGAGCCCGCTGCTGCGTGCGAAGGACGGCCGGTCGGCCCTGATCGTGTTCCGGCTCACCGGTTCCGAGGACCGCATCCAGCACCGCCTGAACGCCCTGCACGACCGGTACGCCCACGATGGTCCGGGGGTCCAGGTCCGGTTCGGCGGGGCGCCCGCGGTCATGCGTGATGTGACCGAGCGCAGCCGTGTCGACCTGGCGCACGGTGAGCAGATCTCCGCTCCGCTGGTGTTCCTCGTGCTGCTCTACGCCTTCGGCACGGTCCTGGCCGCCCTGCTTCCGGTCCTGGTCGGCGTGGTGTCGGTGGTGTCGAGTCTCGCGCTGCTGCGGCTGGCGGCCACGCTCACCGACGTGTCGGTCTTCTCGGTGAACCTGACGACTGCCCTCGGATTCGGTCTCGCAGTCGATTACAKCCTGTTCATCTTGCGACGTTTTCGGGACGAACGGGACCGCGGGCTGCTCCCGGCGGCGGCGCTGCGCCGGACGCTGGAGACCGCCGGGCGCACGGTGTTCTTCTCCGGGGTGACGGTGGCGCTGTCCCTGACGGCCGCGCTGGTCTTCCCGATCTATTACCTGCGTTCGTTCGCCTTCGCCGGCATCATCGTCGTCGTCGCATCGGAGGTGGCCGCACTGCTCGTGCTGCCCGCGGCGCTGATGGTGCTCGGTGACCGCATCGAGCGCGGCAACGTCCGGCTGGCGTTGTCGCGCCTGAGACGCTCGGGGTCACGCCCCTCGGGTCGCCGGCGGTCCGGTGGCCACCGCGTGGGGGCCTCGGCGGCTGGCCGCGGCTGGTCGGCGCTGGCGCGGCGGGTCATGCGCCACCCGGTGTTCTTCGGTGGGGTCGCGATCTTCGTGTTGGTGCTGTGTGCCGCCCCGCTGCGCCACCTCGACCTCGCGCTGGCCGACGACACGGTCCTGCCGGCGACCGCGGAGGCTCACGTCGTCAACGACGCGATGCGGGAGGACTTCGTCGTCTGCCTGTCCTGCCAGATTCCGATCGTGGTGCCCGGAGTGGACGCGCGGGACCCGGGGAGCGCCGAGAAGCTGACCGACTACGCGACCCGCCTGTCCGCGCTGCCGGGCGTTGCCCGCATCGACACCGTCACCGGCAGCTTCCTGCGGGGCGAGCGGGTCGGTGTGGTGCCGAAGACTGCGATGAGGTACGTCGGAACGCACCGCGGCGCCTGGCTGTCGGTGTGGCAGACCGACAGGTCTCCGCTGTCCGAGTCGGCGAAGGACCTGGTGCGGAGGCTGCGGGCGGCACCGGCGCCGTTCGGCGTCCTCATCGGCGGACTCGCGCCGCACTTCCTCGACACCTCGCATTCCATCAAGCGGAGTCTGCCGCCGGCCTTCGCCGTCGTGATGACGGCGACCTTCATCCTGCTGTTCCTGTTCACCGGCAGCGTGCTCCTTCCGCTGAAGGCGATGTTCCTCAACACGCTGAACCTCGCTGCCACCGTCGGGCTGCTGGCGTTCGTCTTTCAGGACGGACACCTGACCGGTCTGGTCGGCGACTTCCAGGTGTCGGGCACGCTGGAGATGACCAGCCCGGTCCTGATGTTCTTCATCGCGTTCGGGCTCAGCATGGACTACGAGATCTTCCTGCTCGCCCGCATCCGCGAGGAGTACCTGCGGACGGGAGACAACCGCGATTCCGTCGCCCGTGGGCTGKGGACGACCGGTCCACTGATCACGAGTGTGGCGCTCGCTCTCATCGTGGTCATGGTTGCGCTGTCCGCGTCGGACATCAGCATGATCAAATTGGTGGGTATCGGGCTGACCGTGTCGATCGTGCTCGAYGTGACCCTCGTTCGAGCGATMCTCGTCCCGGCGTTCATGGCCCTGGCGGGCGACTACAACTGGTGGGCTCCCGAGCCGCTGCGCCGTCTGCACGCGCGGTTCAGCCTGCGGGAGGGCGGCGACGAAGCGGCCTCGCACGCGGGGGACCCGGGGCCCGGGGGACCCCCCGACCCCGGGGGACACTCCGACCCCGGCAACCGCATGACGACGAAGATCATTTATCGGCGGGGGCGGGGAGAACCTACCCGAGGGGCCCGGCCGCCGGTCGGGCCGGCCCCGACCTGGCACTACTACCTGCGCCCGCGGCGGCGCGCGGACGGTGGGCCCTTACCGGCCATGATGGGTATCCGGGGTTTCGCACTCGACGACATCCGCGTCGAAAGCGCATAGGTAGTACGCATTAGGTAGTAAACGCCAATCTCGGCCTTGGCCGGTAGCCTCGGGAGCTGACGACTCCTACCCGCCGCCGCGGGCTTGCGCGGTCCGCCTGCGGTTGGCCTTCTTGATCGCATCGACGAGATCGTCCCTCGACATCGTCGAGCGGCCGGGGATGTCGAGCTCACGGGCGAGCGCGCGCAGGTGTGTCAGCGAGGCGTTCGCGTCCACGCCCTCGGCGGTCGGCCCGCTGTGCCGGGAGGCGGGCGTCGGCTTGGCGGCCTGATCGTCGGAGGGACCGGGCCGACTCTTCGGCCGCCAACGGTCCCCCACCTTCTCGTGGGTGTGCTTGAGCGCGGCAAAGGCCGCACGGTGGGCACGCGCACCCTCACCGTAGGTTTCCACCGCCGAGTCGTGGGTCTTCTTCCAGGTGCGGATGGCCTGATCGTCGGAGCGGGTGATGGTGGACGGAACGTCGTCCCGCATCTCGTCGGCCTGCGCCTTCTTGTCGGTCTTGTCGGTCCGCGGCTTCTTCCCGACCATGGCACTCCTCCTCCCGAACGGATGCTCAGGTCCTCCCGAGCGGATGCTTATGGACCTTCCCTCGATGCCGGGACGTATTCCCGTCCCCGTTGCCGCCGGGTAGCTCGTGGCCCGTGGTGGATCTCTTGGCGCCTTGATGCAAAGAGTGAGGCATCGGCTACCGTAGCGTGCCAATGTCTCGACCATGACGACCCGAAGGACGCCTCATGTCCCATGCCGCTGACCCGTTTCGTCGGCGTCGCCGTGAGCCCGGTCTGTCCCGGCGCGGAATTCTCGGTCTCGCCGGTGCCGGTCTGGGTGGAGGGGCGGAGGCGCTGCTCGCCGCCGCGCCGAGCAGCGCGTCCGCTGGCCCGGCCGGGCCAGCGGACGCGGGGGCCCGACCCGGTGCGGAAGCGCGGGCCCTCTCGGCGCCGGGGACGCGTGTCGTGCTCGTGCCCCGGACCCTGGCCGCCGTGACGAGGGGAGCGGGGCCCGCGACGTCGGATTTCGACATCGGTTACGTGGCGGTCCGATGGACACGTGACGGGAACGATCGCGCGGCGGATGGCAGGGCCGGTTCCGGGGGTGCCGGCACGGGGACCGCCGGGACCGCCGATGCCGGCGGTGCCGTTTCTCGGGGCGCCGAGATCCGGCTGCGCCAGCCGGGGGGTGGGTTCGACGCATGGCGGCCGCTGGCGGTCGGCTGTCCGGCKGAGCGGGACGATTCGCCGGCCGGGGGGAGGAGCGCCGCCGTGCTGGTCGCCGCGCACCGCGCGACCGGCTACGAACTGTGGTTGCCACCCGGCGCGACGTCCGTGACGTCCACCGCCCTGAACACGACGTCGGGGCCGTTGCAGCGGTTGACGGCCCCCATTGTGTCCGCCTATGCCGCCCTTTCCGCGATCTCGGCTTCCCGCGCCGCCCTTTCCGCGCCTTCGGCTTCCCGCGCCGCCTGGTCGCCGGGGCTCTTCGCCGCGCCCAGGTCGTCGCCGCCGCCCCGGGTCGCGACCGCGTCCGGGGTGTCGGCGGTCCCCGCCGCGCCGGTCGCCCCCGTCCGGCTGCCGGCGACGCTTGACCTGCGCTACCTGCCCCGGGCCGCGTGGGGCGCGGACGAGTCGCTACGGCTGTCCCCCTCGTCCGGCAGCGGTTGGAAACCGACGTACCACCCGGGCCAGGTGGTCACGGTTCATCACACGGTGACGCCCAACGACGATCCGAACCCCGCCGCCACCGTGCGGGCGATCTACCACTTCCACACGGTCGAGCGGGGATGGTCGGACATCGGGTACCACCTCCTCATCGACGAGGCGGGCACGCTCTACGAGGGCCGGTGGTCGGGAACGGACAGCGTTCCCGGCCACCGGGAGGACGGCTACGTGGTGACGGGCGCGCATGTGGCGGACTTCAACGCCGGCAACGTCGGCGTCGCGCTGCTCGGTGACCTGCGGACGCGCATCCCCACCGCCGCCGCCCGWCGCACGCTCGTCCTGGTGCTGCTCGCGTTGACCGGAGCGCATCATCTCGACCCGCTCGGCACCGTCCACTACGTCAATCCGGTGAGTGGCAGGCGTCGTACCGTCCCGGCCGTCAGCGGGCACCGCGACTGGATGGCCACCGAATGTCCGGGCGGCACGGCCTACACCGCCCTGGCAGGTGTGCGGACGGACGTCGCCCGGCAGCTGATGTGAGGCTCACCGGCTGGTGCCCCGCCGGGCGACGGGGTGGGCCGTGGACGGATTCAGGGGCGCCAGCCGGCATAGACCGCGAACCTGCCGTGCTTGACGACGCAGTCGACCGGCGCGAATCCGGCGTCGGCCAGCCAGTCGAGCTGGTCGGCGAGCGGCGCGCACCGATCGAAGGACATCCGCCGCAACGCGGCCTCCCACTCGGCGTCGTCCGAACCCGCCGCCCGGGCCTGCCGTTCGTGCATGTCCTCGTACTGCCGGGTCAGGGCGGCGGTTGGGCCGTTGACCTGCTCGAGGTTGACGAACAGCCCACCCGGCCGCAGGACGTCGCGCACCCGGCGGAACAGGTCGCGCTTGCCGGGGTCGTCGAGGTGGTGGATGGCCAGCGCCGAGACGACCGCGTTGAACGGGCCGGGAGGCAGGGCGGATGCGAGGTCCGCGACGGTGACGGCCTCGACCGGGCCGCCGGAYAGCCGCGCCTGGGCCTTGGCCAGCATCGGCGCGGCGCGGTCGAACAGGTGCAACCGGACGTCGGGGACGGCCGCGACGACCGCGGCGGCCAGCAGACCGGTGCCCGCGCCGAGGTCGAGCACCGCCGGTCGGGYGCCACCCTGGCGTGCCACCAGGTCGCCGACCGATCCGTACAGCAGGTCGAAGGAGGGGACGAGCCGGCGGCGCTCCCCGTCGTAGGTCCCGGGATCCCAGCTGGGTGTCTCATAATATGAGATAGGCATCTCATTCATTGAACAATCATACGATCGGGCCCGGCCGCGCAGCACCGCTTCCGGCGGGTCCGCACATCGTGCGTCACCCCGCAGGTCCGCCCCGTACTCCGCCCCTTGGGCCTCGTGGCGCCCTGTACGCCGGCGTTCGCTCCCGCTCGTCCCGCTGTCGGCGTCGMTCTCGCCGACGGTGTTGCCTTCGGTACCTGAAACTCACAGGTACCTGAAAGTATGATGTTGTTCGCGTCATGTCTCGGGAGGCGTCACGTTCGGGWGGAGGGACGCTCGGGAGGAGGGACGCATGAAACGGGTGGCCGCGGTGAGCACAGCGACGGCGGTCGCCCATGTCCTGCGGGAGGAGATTCTCAGCCGGCAGGACGGCGACCTGTACCTTGGCCAGGAGAACGAGCTGCTGGCCCGGCTCGGCGTCAGCCGGCCGTCGCTGCGTCAGGCGGTGCGGCTGTTGCAGGCCGAGGGGATCCTCACCGTCCGCCGGGGTCATCACGGCGGTCTGTACGGACAGCGGCCGGACGCGGCCGGGGTCGCCCACATGGCGTCGGTCTTCCTGCGCACCCGTCGGGCCTCGTTCGCCGACCTCAGCGCGACCCACGCCCTCATCACCACAGAGTGCGCCCGGCTCGCCGCGCTCAATCCGGATCCGGCCGAGCGGGGTCGGCTGCTGACCTTCGTTGACGCCGACGCCGGTGGGGACGCCCGCGACCACGCCCGGGCCCGGGCGCAGTGGGGCGTGCTGCTCGCCGAGATCGCCCGCAGCCCCACCCTTCAGCTCTTCGAGGACGTGCTCGGTTCGCTGTCGCGGTATCCGACCTCGCGGCCGTTCCTGCTCGACCCCGACAGCGTCGCCCTGGCCTGGGAGCAGTGTCGGTGGATCGCGGAGGCGGTGCGGGACGGCGATGCCGACACCGCCGCCATGCTGTGCCGCGAGCACGAGGACGCGATGGCCCGCTACCTCCGCGACCAGCCGGATGATCTCCTCGGCTGGTGAGCCGTCCGGCCGGGTCCATGCCGCCACCCTCGCGCATCGTCTGCCCGGCGATAGTGGCCGGCTGGCCGGGCGCGCGGGGTGGGGCCCCGTGCCTCAGACCGTGAACGTCCTGGTGATGGCCTGCTCGGTCTGCTGGAACGAGCCGTTGGAGTCGTGCACCGCCGTCTTGAGCGCCAGGATGTCCTCGGTCAGCTCGCCGGCCGCCGTCGACCACGTGGTCCGCAGCGGGGCGTACGCCTGCTGCTCCGTGCTGCGCCAGCTCAACGCCGCCGACCTGACGGCGGCGTTGGGGTGTCCGTAGGCGGATGAGCCGCGGGCCCCGGCGCCGCCGGGGTCCACGGGCCGCCTCGGTCCACGGGTCGGGTTCAGTCCAGCAGGCCGCTCTGCCGGGCGGCGTGCACGGCTGCCGTACGGTTACGGACCCCCATCTTGCGCATGATGCTGCGCATGTAGGTCTTCACGGTCTCGGCGCGGATCGTGAGGTGCTCCGCCGCCTCGACGTTGGAGCAGCCGGTGGCCACGAGGGTCAGCACCTCCATCTCCCGCAGGGTGAGGCGGAAGGGCGGCGGCTTCGGCGGGCCGGGCGTGACGACCGGTTCGTTGCGCAGCAGGGAGTAGATGTGCAGGATCTGCCGCCGGAGATGGGGGGCCGTCATCTGGGCGCTCAGCTCCAGTAGCTCGATCTGGGCCAAACGGACCCGCTCCCGCTGCGTGCGAGAGTCGGGCGGCTGTCCATCGGCGACGAATGGTCCCGGTGCGTGGTCAAAGCCGGCGGGGGTCATCGTCCGGTGCAGGCGCACCTRCATCGGGATCGAATCCGATGCCACTGGGCCCATTATGCTCCTCTCCCTATCCACGTCGATAACCCGGCTACCTCCGGCTGGGCGCCCCYGGCCAATCAGGCGCGTACCGGTGTATTCATGAAGGGGTGGTCGGTCCCGGGATCAGCCGTACACCACCTTTGTGCGATGCCTTCCATGATCCGATCGCGGGTGAAGTGGACACACCGCCACGTCGGCTCCGCTCCAGGCTGGCCGTCCGTCTTCGTCGGATGGCCGCTGCCGGCTACATCGAAAAGGTTATCTCCTTGCCCCGGCCGGTCGTCAATGGTGTCGCTCCCATGGGTGAGAACATACTGCTCCCCCCAGTCGGAAGGTTCGAGGGTAGTCTTGAATGCTACCCCGAAAGGGGCTCCTTCGGGTGCGTCATGTCACGTCGCCGCACCAAGGTCCCCCTCGGTTTGAGGGGGTGCGAAGGAGATTCCTGGAGGTCGGCGGAAACCCGCACGTCAGCGGGTTGATGGTGGGCAGCGGAAACGGCCTCGGGAGTTATCCGATGAGCCGGCTGGGTTAATAGATGGGACGGCGGCGGATGATGTGCGCGGATGCACGGGAATCTGCGCGGGTGGACGGTAGGAATAGGCCAGGCTGGCCATGGCGGCCGCGGTCACACCCGGTCGGAGCCACCCGGTCGGAACCACCCGGTCGGAGTTACCCGATCGGAGCCACATCCGGCTGGAGCCACCCGGTCGGAGCTACCCGACCCGACCCGACCCGAGCCCGCCGGCCCGCGTCGGCCCGCCGCCCCCTCGATCATGCGCGCAGCCGTGTACCGAGATCGCGAGGACGTCAAGGTCGAGGAGGTCCCCGAACCGGGGTGCCGGCCGGGGCACGTCAAACTTCGCGTCGCCCACAACGGGATCTGTGGCAGCGACCTGCACGAGCACTACGCCGGCCCCATCCTCTTCCACGCCGAGCCGCATCCGCTGACCGGCCTGTCGATCCCCCTCGTCCTGGGACACGAGCTAGGCGGCACCGTGGTCGACGTGGGCGATGGTGTCGGCTCGGTCGCCGTGGGCGACCGGGCGGCKCGCGGTGACGCTACCAGGCAGTCGGTGGTGATCGACGATGGTCTCGTGATGCGCTGAAACGCGGGTTTCCGCTCGAGCCGGCKGGTCAGGAGTGGATGACGGCCCGGCCGGTCATCGACTCGGGCAGGATCCGTACCCAGTGCGGATGCTCGATGCGGTCCGCCCAGGGCTTGAGTCCCGTCTGCTCAAGCCTGGCCAGCGTGCCCGGGTCGGTGACGGRCACGGCCTTCYCATTGATCARGACGCTCCAGCCGCTGCGGGACGCCGGATCGCGCCCGTCGACCTCGAAACCAACCGCGTCCTCCTCGATCGCGGCGGTCAGCTTCGAGCCCACGGCCGTCCGGAAGGCCACCGCCTCCCCGTCCATCACGTAGTTCACCGGCAGCACGAGGACCTCCCCATCCGCCCGGAACGCCACCCGGCCGAGCTGCTCGTTCCCGAGCAGCCACAGGCAGGTTGCGGGGGACAGCACCCCGCCACCGGCATGGTCGAAGGCGAACGCCACCCTGATGCTGGTCCCGCTGGTCTGGGTCGGTGTCTGCGTCGTGGGCATGGCCAGCTCGGTCCGATCGGTCGGTGAAGCCACGGTGACGAGCGCCGGCGCGCCCGCGTTCGGCGGGGTCATCGCGTCATCCCCCTCGTTCTGGGTAGTCGACGTACCTCCACTTCTGGACGGTAGTCGGACGGGGCGACCGCGGGCAGGGCCGGTCGTCGCGCCGGCGCGGGTCGTCCGACCGGGGGATGGCCTGCCGGTGGTCCGCACCGGTCCGCGGGGAAGGCGTTCGCCGGCCGGCCGGGACGGTGGTTACGCGGCCGGGCGGTGRTCACGCGGCCGGCTCGATGTCCGGTATCCGCGCGGCGCGGAACGTCACCTCACGCCGCAGCCGGAACCCGAGCGACTCGTAGAGCCGGATCGCGTTCGTGTTGGTCGCCGCGGCGTGCAGGAACGGTGTCTCCCCGCGGGCCCGGATGCCCGCGGCGACCGCGCGGACGAGCCGGGTCGCGAGGCCCTGGCCCCGGTGGTCCGCGTCCGTGCAGACGGCGCTRATCTCGGTCCAGCCGGGCGGGTGCAGCCGTTCCCCGGCCATCGCCACCAGCGTGCCGTCCCGCCGGATGCCGAGGTACGTGCCGAGCTCGATCGTGCGAGGCAGGAACGGCCCGGGTTTGGTGCGTTCGGCCAGCGCGAGCATCTCCGGCACGTCCGCGGTCCCCAGCCGCACGGCCTCCTCGTCCGGGAGCGCGTCGACCCCCTCGTCTACGAGCTGCGCGCCGTCGAAGATCGCATCCCCCCAGCCGGGCGGCGGGGAAGCGTCGATGCCGGTGAACGGCGCGATCGCGCCCGGGCCGAGCAGCGCCGCGACGTTGCGCCAGGTGCTCTCGTCGGGCACGTCCGGCAGGGCGACGAACGGTGACACGCCGACCGGGTAGCGCAGCACGTCACCGACCCGCTCGGCGAAATGCGCGTGCGGACCCAGGAGGGAGGAACGGACGGGGTTGTTCAGCACATGCTGGCCGGTCGCGTGCCGCCCGGGCTCCGGCCGGTCGGGTCCCGGCCGCCCGGGGGCGTGCCGCCCGGGGGCGTGCCGCCCGGGGGCGTGCCGCCCGGGGGCGTGCTGTCGGGGAACGGCAAGCTCGGTCACGCGGCGACCTTGATCACGATCTTGCCGCGGGCGTGGCCGTTCTCCACCGCGCGCAGCGCCGCCGGGGCCTGGTCCAGCGGGAAGGTCGCGGTCACGAGCGGGTCCAGCGCGTCGTCCACGACCAGCTGGGCGACCGCGTCGAGCACGCGGCTGTCCCGGGCCCGCTGGACCGTCGTCCCGCCGTACCGGTCGCTCGCCCCAGACAAGGCCGTGACGAGCTTCGACCGGTCCGCGAGGACCTCGACGACGTCGTCCAGCGTCTCGCCCCCGACGAGATCGTAGATTCCGTCGACCCCCCGGGACGCGGCGGCCCGCACCCGGTCCGCGACATCGGGGCCCGGCTCGACGTGCGCCACGCCGAGGGCCTCGACGAAGTCCTTCTTGCCGGCGCTCGCGGTGCCGACGACCGTCAGGCCCGCATGCCGGGCGATCTGCGCGGCGGCCACTCCCACGCCGCCACCCACACCGATGATCAGCAGGGTGGCGCCGGGCGGCAGGGCCAGCTGGTGCACGCCGTCGTAGGCGGTCGCCGCCGCGACCGGAAGCGTCGCCGCGGCCACGAAGGACACCGCGGCCGGCTTGCGCGCGCTCTCCCTGGCGGTCAGCACCGTGTACTCGGCGTAGCCACCGCCCGGCGCGCTGCCGAACACCTCGTCGCCGACGGCGAATCCGTTGACGTCCGGGCCCACCTGCGTCACCACGCCGGAGGCCTCCACTCCGAGCACGACCGGAAACACGGCCGGCGGGGCGGCCGGCAGCCGCAGGCCGCCCCGCAGCTTCCAGTCCACGGGGTTGACCCCGGCGGCGCGTACCGCGATCGTGAGCTGACCCGGCCCGGCCACCGGGATCGGGAGGTCAGCGAACGCCTCCACCTCCGGACCGCCGTGGTCGTTGTAGACGTAAGCCTTCGGCACCACAACCACCGTTCCCTTCGCCGTTTCCCTGGCCGTCCCGCCGCGGCTGTCCCACCGCGTCGAGACCTCCGCGATGTCCGCGATGTCCGCGGCAGGCGTCAACGCCGACCGCGATCACCTACAACACCGGGGCGGGCCGTCACCTTCCGGCGGTGGCCGGCACCGGGACGGCGGCGGCCACCGCCGAGGTCAGGCCGATAGTCGAATTCTGGTTCTGTTCGACGTCGAAGAAGGGCCGAAGAAGATCGAAGAAGGCTGGGGGAGGCCGGGGGAGGCCGGGAAAGGCCGGGGTGACCTGGGAGGCCGAGAAAGGCCTGGACAGGTGCGAACCCGGCCGACTCACGTCCGGCGCAGCCACTGCTCGGTGAGTAACTCGTAGGACCGCACCTGCTCGGCGGGGGTGACCTGGCGGGGCCGGTTCTGCGCTCACGGCMACGACCCCGCCGGTGGCTACCGGCACCGAGCCTGCCCTACAGCCGACCCGGTGACTCCCATAAGCCTGCTAACTCCCTCCAGGTAGGGCCAGCGGAGTTAGCCGGCGAGGAGCTGGCGGGCCATGACGATGCGCTGGATCTGGTTGGTACCTTCGTAGATCTGGGTGATCTTGGCGTCCCGCATGAGCCGTTCGGCGGGGAAGTCCTGGGTGTAGCCGTAGCCGCCGAGTAGCTGTACGGCGTCGGTGGTCACCTGCATGGCGGTGTCCGACGCCAGACACTTGGCGGCGGCGCCGAAGAACGTGAGGTCGGCGTCCCCCCGCTCGGACTTGGCGGCGGCGACATACACCATCTGGCGCGCGGCCTCCAGCGCCATGGCCATGTCGGCAAGCATGAACTGGATCCCCTGGAAGTCCGCGATGCGCTTGCCGAACTGCTTGCGCTCCTTGACGTAGTTCAGGGCGAGGTCGAGTGCGCCCTGGGCGATGCCGATGGCTTGTGCACCGATGGTCACCCGAGTGTGGTCGAGAGTACGCAGCGCCAGCCRGAGGCCGTGACCGAGCTCGCCGATGAGACGATCCTCGGGAATTCGGCAGTCGTCGAAGAGCAGCTCGCGGGTCGGAGAGCCCTTGATGCCCAGCTTCTTCTCCGGGCTGCCGACGGAGAAGCCCGGGTCGGAGCTCTCCACGATGAAAGCGCTGATGTTGGCGCCGCGTCGGCCGTCGGGGTCGGTGACGGCGAGCACGGTGTAGTACTCGGAGATCCCCGCGTTGGTGATCCAGGACTTCTGCCCGGAGAGCACCCAGTGGTCGCCGTCGCGGACGGCGCGGGTCTTCATCGCAGCGGTGTCGGAGCCGGCCTCACGTTCGGAGAGGCCGTAGGAGAAGGCGGCCTCGCCGCGGGCCAGCGGTGGGAGGTATCGCTGTTTCAGGTCGTCGGTGCCGCCGAGGATGAGCGGGAGGCTGCCGAGCTTGTTCACGGCGGGGATCAGCGAGGAGGACGCGCAGACGCGGGCGACCTCCTCGATGACGATGCAGGTGGCGAGCGCGTCGGCGCCGACGCCGTCGTATTCGACAGGGACGTGGGGCGCGTGGAAGTCGGAGGCCACCAGCGCGTCGTAGGCCTCCTGCGGGAACCGGCTGTGGGCGTCGACGTCGGCGGCGTACGGCGCGATCTTGTCGTAGGCCAGGGTGCGCACGGCGTCGCGCAACTCGAGGTGCTCGTCGCTGAGTCGGTACAGGTCGAAGTCGGTGGCGGTCATGGGTTCCTCGCTCACTAGGTCGCTTGCCAGGGCGCTCAGTAKGTGCAGAAGAGTTACTAAGGCGCTCAGTAGGTGTAGGGCGCTCAGTAGGTGTAGAAGCCGCGGCCGGTCTTGCGACCCAGCAGGCCGGCGTCGACCATGCGGGCCAGCAGCGGCGGCGGCGCATAGAGGGGTTCCTTGAACTCCTCGTACAGCGACTCGGYCACTGCCTTGGTGGTGTCCAGCCCGATCAGGTCAGCCAGCGCCAGCGGTCCTTGCGGGTKGGCGGCACCACGGACCAGTCCCTGGTCGATGTCCTCGGCCGTGGCGAACCCGGACTCCAGCATCCGGATCGCCGAGAGCACGAACGGGATCAGCAGGGCGTTGACCACGAAGCCCGCCCGGTCCTGGCAGTCGATGGSGTGCTTGCCCAGATCGTCCTGCACGAACGCCCGCGCCCGCTCGGTCGTCTCCGGGTCGGTCAGCAGGCTCGGYACCAGTTCGACCAGGGACAGCACCGGGACCGGGTTGAAGAAGTGGATACCCAGGACATGGGTGGGCCGTTCGGTGGCCACGGCGAGCTTCATGATCGGAATGGAGGAGGTGTTGGAGGCCAGCACCGCGTCCGGGTCCTTGACGACCTCGTCGAGTCGCTTGAACAGCGTGGACTTGGCGGTCTCGTCCTCGACGATCGCCTCCACCACGAGGCCGCGGTCGGCCAGGGCCTCGATGTCCTCGACGACCTGGATGCGTTCGAGTACTTCCGCGGCGCTGGCCACCTTGCCGCGGCTCTCCGCGCGGGACAGTGATGTCTCCAGGCGCTGCCGTCCCGCGGTCACGGCGGGCGTGGTCATCTCCACGACGACCACGTCCTTGCCGGCACGGGCGCAGACCTCGGCGATCCCGGCACCCATCAGGCCACAGCCGACGATACCGACCTTGTTGATGGCGTTCACCTGGCTCCTCCTCCACGGTGTTGGTACGCAGTATCATAGTTGTGGAACTACGTACCACCAAGTAATTTCGGTGCCGTGGAGCAGCAGCCGGCCCGCTTGGCCAAGGACAGGCTCGTCGCGGCGGCGTTCGAGCTCTTCGAGGAGCRTGGCTTCGAGGGCACGACGGTCGACGACATCGCGCAACGCGCGGGCGTCGGTCGGACGACGTTCTTCCGGATCTACCGGTCCAAGGAGGACGTGATCTTTCCCGAGCACGACGTGCTGCTCGGCCACATCGAAGCCCGGCTTGCGACCGCCGCTCCAGAGACCCGCGGGCTCGCTCTCGCGGAGGCCGCCCGCATAGTGCTGCAGCACTACCTCGCCGAGGGCGAGCTCGCCCGCGCCCGCTACCGCCTGACCAGCACCGTCCCTACACTGCGCGCCCGCGAGGTGGCCGGCATCCGGCAGTATCAGCGCCTGTTCGCCAGGTTCCTGCGCGACTGGATGGGCAACGCGCCCGACGGCGCCCTGCGTGCCGAGTTGGTGTCCGCGGCCATCGTCACCGCCCACAACCATGTGCTCCGACGCTGGCTCCGAGGCGAGACCACCTCCCCCGGCGAGGAGTTCAACCGTGCGATGGAGGTGGCGCTCGAGCATCTCGAAACRCCTGCTGAAGCCGGGACAGCCGTTGTCATATTCCGCACCTCCGCCGGCGTGGACGCCGTGGTCACCCGGCTGCGTCGGGCACTTGAAGAGGAACAGCGGCGCCCCTTGAGCTAGCGAGGGTGTCTGAAAGGGATGCCGGCGGACCTACTTCGCGGTACTGGTCACGGAAGGGGACGCCCCGGACCGCGCCGGGGAACGGTGGCGATCGACCGAAGGGCAGGATGGGCACACGGTCCGGGGCGGACACCGCCCGCCCGGCTGCTCTGCTCGTTGCCCCGCTCGGTCCGTTACCCTGCTACCCCATCCGAAGCTGGAGATCGTCTTGTCCCACCCCGAGGAAGCGGTGATTCTCATCGTCCCGGCGTCCCGGCGGCTACCATGATCGGACGCGAACCCTTCCGCGGCGCGGTCCTCGATGCGGTGCTGGAACGGATCACCTATGCCAACGAGGAGACCGGCTACACGGTCGCGCGGGTTGACACCGGGCGCGGCGGTGACCTGGTGACCGTCGTCGGGGCGTTGCTCGGCGCGCAGCCGGGGGAGTCGCTACGGATGCGGGGGCGATGGGGTTCGCACCCGCAGTACGGCCGCCAGTTCCAGGTCGAGGATTACACGACCGTGCTGCCGGCGACCGTCCAGGGCGTGCAGCGCTATCTCGGCTCGGGCCTTATCAAGGGCATCGGTCCGCGCCTGGCCGAACGCATCGTCGAGCATTTCGGGGTCGCGGCGCTGGACGTCATCGAAAAGGAGCCGGAACGACTCATCGAGGTGCCGAAGCTCGGCCCGAAGCGTACCAGGGSGATCGCCGAGGCGTGGGAGGAACAGAAGGCCATCAAGGAGGTGATGGTCTTTCTTCAGGGGGTGGGTGTGTCCACCTCGCTGGCGGTGCGGATCTACAAACAGTACGGGGACGCGTCGATCGGTGTGGTGCGCAATGAGCCCTACCGGCTGGCCACGGACGTCTGGGGCATCGGGTTCCGCACCGCGGACACCATCGCGAAGGCGGTGGGGATTCCGCATGACAGTCCGCAGCGGATCAAGGCTGGCCTGCTGTTCACGCTGTCCGAGGCCACCGACGGCGGTGGCCACTGCTTTCTGCCCGAGCCCCGGCTCATCAGCGACGCCGTGCAGATTCTCCAGGTCGACACCGGTGACGTCATCGAGTGCCTGGGGGAGCTGGTCGCCGAGGACGGGGTCGTCCGGGAGGAGGTTCCAAGCGAGGATCCGGCGACGCCGACGGCCGCGATCTACCTGGTGCCGTTCCACCGGGCCGAGATATCCGTTGCCGGCCAGTTGCGCCGCCTGCTGAATACCGGCGCGGACCGGTTGGCCGCCTTCGCCTCGGTGGACTGGGACCGGGCGTTGGGCTGGCTGCGGGAGCGGACCGGGGTCGAGCTCGCGCCGGCCCAGCGCGATGCGGTGCAGCTTGCCCTGACGTCCAGGGTCGCCGTGYTGACGGGCGGACCGGGCTGCGGCAAGAGTTTCACCGTCCGCTCCATCGTGACGCTCGCACTGGCCCGGCAGGCGAAGGTGATCCTCGCCGCGCCGACCGGCCGGGCCGCGAAGCGGCTGACCGAGCTGACCGGGCACGAGGCATCGACGGTGCACCGGCTGCTGGAGCTGCGGCCGGGCGGTGACGCCGCCTTCGACCGGGACCGCCCGCTCGACGCCGACCTGATCGTCGTTGACGAGGCGTCGATGGTCGACCTGCTACTGGCGAACAAGCTTGCCAAGGCGGTTCCGCCCGGCGCGCATCTGCTGCTGGTCGGCGACGTCGACCAGCTGCCGTCGGTCGGTGCCGGCCAGGTGCTACGCGACCTGCTCGCCGAGGGGACGCCGATCCCGCATGTCCGGCTCACCCAGGTCTYCCGAGCGGCGACCGAGTCCGGGGTGGTGACCAACGCGCACCGCATCAACCGTGGTGACTATCCGCTGGTCCGGGGACTGCCCGACTTCTTCTTGTTCGCCGCCGAGGAGGCGGAGGAGGYGGCGAAAATCACCGCGGAGGTGGTCGCCCGGCGGATTCCGGCGAAGTTCGGGCTTGATCCGCGCCGGGACGTGCAGGTACTGACCCCGATGCACCGCGGCCCGGCGGGGGCCGGCGCGCTGAACACCCTGCTGCAGGAGGCCCTGACGCCGTCCCGCCCGAACGTGGCCGAGCGGCGCTTTGGCAGCCGGACGTTCCGGGTCGGCGACAAGGTTACGCAGGTGCGCAACAACTACGACAAGGGCGCGAGCGGGGTCTTCAACGGCACTCTCGGCGTGGTCACCGCGCTGGATGTGGAGAACCAGACGCTCACCATCCGGACCGACGAGGACGAGGACATCGACTACGACTTCGGGGAGCTCGACGAGCTGACCCACGCCTACGCGGTGACGATCCACCGCTCCCAGGGCAGTGAGTACCCCGCGGTCGTCATCCCGCTCACCACCAGMGCCTGGATGATGCTGCAACGCAATCTGCTCTACACGGCCGTCACCCGGGCGAAGAAGCTGGTCGTGCTGGTGGGATCCCGCCGGGCGATCGGCCAGGCGGTGYGGGCCGCCGGTCACGGCCAGCGGCACACCGCGCTCGACCACCGGCTGCGTAGCGGGTGACTGGTGAACACCACCTACCATCGGCTCGTAACGGTAACGGCGACACGGTCAGCTCGACGCCGCCACGCCCAGGCTCACGCTGGTTGCCGCGGCTATGACCACTGCCTCCGCTTCCGCGATGACCTTCTTGACGATCGGGGCGACCGGCGTCAGGTCGGTCGCCGTCCGGATCCGCTCCTTCGCGTGCCCGCGGGACGCGCGCTCGGGTGCCACCACCTCGAGTAGACGGGCCGGGCCCGCGAGCGCGAGCAGKAGAAGTTCCTCGGCGAGCAGCATCGTCGTCTCCTCATTCGTCGGCGTTCGTGCCCCGGACCCTTACCTGGTCCGGGGACGGGGGCGCCCGGTCGGCCGGCTGGCAATCCCCGGTCGCGAAGCCGACGCCCACAACGGCGTATATCGGCCTCCGGCCGCTATGAACCATGTCACATCTACCGCTGACGTTAGATAGAGGCGCTACCTTCGTGCGGTGACGACTTCCGACACCGCCGCCGGCACCCTGTCGCTTGAGGCCGACGAGGTCCTGGCCCGGCCCGGTCCGGACAACTACAAGTGGATCGCGCTGTCGAACGCGACCATTGGCATCCTGATGGTGACGATCAACAGTTCGATTCTTCTCATCGCCCTTCCGGATATCTTCCGGGGAATCGAGATAGACCCGCTCGCACCGGAGAACACCTCGTACTTCCTCTGGATCCTGATGGGATTCCTGCTGGTCACCTCGGTGCTCGTGGTGAGTCTGGGGCGGGTCGGCGACATGTTCGGCCGGGTGCGGATGTACAACCTCGGCTTCGCGATCTTCACGCTGTTCTCGATCCTGCTCGCCGTCACCTGGATGCATGGCACGGCAGCCGCCTGGTGGATCATCATCATGCGGGTGCTGCAGGGCGTGGGCGGTGCCTTCCTCTTCGCCAACTCCAGCGCGATCATCACTGACGCCTTCCCGGAGGACGAACGCGGGCTCGCCCTGGGGGTCAACGGCGTCGCGGCGATCGTCGGATCATTTCTGGGGCTGTTGATCGGCGGTCTGCTGGCGCCGGTCGAATGGCATCTGGTCTTTCTTGTCTCGGTGCCGTTCGRCATCTTCGGGACGGTCTGGGCCTACCTGAAGCTGCKCGACAACGGGGCGCGCACCCAGGCCCGGATCGACTGGGCCGGCAACATCACGTTCGCGGTCGGCCTCATCGCGATCCTGACCGGCATCGTCTACGGGCTGCAGCCCTATGGCGGTCACACGATGGGCTGGACCAAGCCGTTCGTGCTGAGCTGCCTGTTCGGTGGTCTCGCGGTGCTGRTCGGCTTCGTCGTCATCGAGCTGCGCTCCGCCGACCCGATGTTCCGCCTGGACCTGTTCCGGAGCCGGACCTTCACCATGGGCAGCATCGCGGCTCTGCTCGGCGCGCTCGCCCGTGGTGGTCTGCAGTTCATGTTGATTATCTGGTTGCAGGGGATCTGGTTGCCGCTGCATGGCTACAGCTTCGAGAAGACCCCGCTGTGGGCCGGCATCTACCTRATTCCGGTGACCGTCGGATTCCTGGTGGCGGGGCCGCTGGCCGGCCGGTTCGCGGACCGCTACGGTGCGCGTCCGTTCGCCACCCTGGGACTGGTGATCACGGCGGTGGCGTTCCTGCTGTTCGACGCCATTCCCATCGACTTCGACTATCCGTGGTTCGCGCTGATCCTGTTGCTGATGGGCCTGTCCATGGGCCTGTTCGCGGGGCCGAACACCAGCAGCGTGATGAACACCCTGCCGCCCAACCAGCGCGGTGCCGGTGCCGGCATGCTCAACACGTTCCAGAACTCGGCCAGCGTGCTGTCCATCGGTGTTTTCTTCACCATCATCGCGCTCGGGCTGGCCGCCAGCCTTCCGGACGCCATGTACTCCGGGCTTGTCGGGCAGGGCGTCTCCCCGGCGAAGGCGCACGAGCTGGCGAACCTGCCGCCGATCGGCAGCCTGTTYGCCGCGTTCCTCGGGTACAACCCCACCGAGCGACTGCTCGGCCCGGACACCCTGTCGCAGCTCGACCCGGCGAAGGCCGACTTCCTCACCGGGCACACCTTCTTCCCGAACCTCATCTCCGGGCCGTTCGGTGACGGTCTGCGCCTCGCCTTCGCCTTCGCCGCCGTCGCCTGCCTGGTCGCCGCGGGCTTCTCCTGGCTGCGCGGGAAGCAGCGGCCGCACGTGCGCCGTCCGCTGCTCGAAGAGACGGCCGAGGGGCTGGCCGGCGCGGGCGACATCGCGGCGATGGAGGACGGTGCCGGGAGCGCTCTTTCGAGCAGCCCCCTGGCCGCCGAGCGATAGGCCGCGGGCTAGGCCGAGCGTGAGAAAGGCCCTGACGTCGATGATCAGAGCCGCCGATGGCGCCGTGCGGRCCGATGGCGCCGTGCGGGCCGATGGCGCCGTGCGGAACAATTGCCTGGTGCGGGACGGCGACGCGGCCAAGAGCCCGGTCAAGAGCGCGGCCAAGAGCGCGGTCAAGGATGCGGCTCGTGACCTGCGCGGGATCGGTCAGGCCGCGCAGGAACTGGGCGTCTCGGTGCGGGCCCTGCGGTATTACCAGGAGGTGGGGCTGCTCACCCCGTCCGGGCGCACCCTGGGCGGGAACCGGCTGTACGCGGATTCCGACCTCGCCCGGGTGCGGCGCATCCGCGAGCTGCAGACGCTGCTCGGCTTCAACCTGGACGAGATCCGCACGATCCTCGCCTACGAGGATCGTCTCGCCCAGGTCCGGCAGGAGTACCACGCGGCGTCCGACGACGCGGACCGCATCCGGCTGCTGACCGAGGGCACGTCGGCCTACCGGAGGCTCCGCGTCGAGATTGACGAGAAAATCAGCCGGCTGGTGGCCTTCCGTGACGAGATCGACGAACGGATCGAGCGGGCGGACCGGCTGRCCAAGGGGGTCGCCGACAGCTCTCAGTGATCATCCGATCGTCGGGTTGGGCCGGCGTGCCGGGTCGGTCCGGGAACCTCGACCGCCAGGAGCGCCACATCGTCGTTCAGCGTCGATCGCGTCCAGTCCCGGACCCGGTCGGCGAGATCGGTCAGCGCCTCGTCGAGTGACGTGTGGGCGAACGCGGCCTCGGCCGCGGGCAGCAGGGGGAAGAAGGCGCCGGTCGTGGGGGCGCGTGCCTCGGTGATGCCGTCGGTATAGAACAGCAGGCGATCCCCCGCCCGCAGCACGGTGTCCGTCACGTTGCTCCCGTCCGTGATCAGCCCGAGCGGTGGCAGCCTGGACGAGACAGTGAGCAGATCCGCCTGCCCGGCACGAACGAGAACGGGATCGGGATGTCCCGCGTTCGCCAGCGTCAGACGGCTGCCGTCGACCTGCCCGACGACCGCGGTGACGAAGTCGTCCAGGCAGCTGGCATCGGCGACCTCCGCGTCGAGGTTCGCCAGCAGATCGCGCAGRCCGCCCGTGCGTCGACTCATCAGCCGGAAGCAGCTGAGCACCCGGCTCGCGATCCGCACGGCGTCGAGCCCCTTGCCCCGTACGTCACCAATGAGCAGGCGGGTTCCCCACGGGCTGTCGACGACCTCGTACAGATCCCCACCGATCATGGCCTCCACGGTGGCACTCTCGTAGCGGACGGCGAACCGCAGCCCGCCGGACGACGACGGGACGGGACTGAGGATCGTCTGCTGCGCCACCTCGGCCACCCGAGTGACGTTCTGCAGCTTCGTCTCGCGTCGGATGTTGTATCGGCTGACCAGGACGGCCATCACTCCGCCGGCCGTGACCCCGACCAGCCGGACCACCTGGGCCGTCGGGCCACCGCCGCTCCGGCCGAACAGGTCATCGTGCAGACCCAGCAGGATGCCCGCCAGGACCGCCGCCACCCCGTAGCCTGCGGTCAGCCGGGGTCCGGCGAACGTGGCCGCGAGCATGGGGCTCAGAATCGCGAGTCCGATCACGTTCCATTTCTGGTTGCTCAGTTGCAGTCCGACCACCAGGGCGAGTATGAGCATCGGGGTGATCGGGGCGATCGGGGCGAACCAGCGCAGCACCCTCAGCACCTCAGTACCGSAGCACCCTCAGCACCCCGGGAGATCCGCCCGGGGATCTCGCCTTGGCCAGGCCGCATGGGTGTCTGTCTACCCGCGAGCGGTCCGGACCGAACCCGCCGGAGCCTGCTTCCAGGGGGCCTCACCAGCCAGCATGGACGCGCTGACCCGGCGGCGGRCCCGGCCCGCCGAGACCTCGATCGCGCGCCTCGCCGAGCAGCTCGCGGCGCTGTGAACCCGTTCAGCGGGGTGCCATCCGGATGGCACCGTCGAGGCGGATGGTCTCGCCGTTGAGCATGGGGTTCGCGATGATCTGGGTCGCGAGCAGGCCGTACTCGTCGGGGGAGCCCAGGCGCGAGGGGTGCGGGACCTGCTGGCCGAGAGAGACGCGAGCCGGCTCCGGCAGCGAGGCGAGCAGCGGGGTGTCGAACAGGCCGGGGGCGATGGTCACCACGCGGATCTTCAGACTGGCGAGGTCGCGGGCGATCGGCAGCGTCATGCCGACGATGCCGCCCTTGGACGCCGAGTAGGYGGCCTGCCCGATCTGGCCCTCGAACGCCGCCACGGACGCGGTGTTGATGATGACGCCACGCTCGCCGTCGATCTCCTCGGTCCTGCTGATCCGCTCGGCCGCGAGTCGGATGACGTTGAACGAGCCGATCAGGTTGACCTTGACGACCCGCTCGAAGATGGCCAGTGGGAACGGCCCTTCCTTGCTCAGCGTCTTGGCGGCGTTGCTGATGCCGGCGCAGTTGACGGCGATGCGCAGCGGGCCCAGCTCGGCAGCCACGTCCAGGGCTGCCGTCACGTCCTGCTCGGAGGTGACGTCGCCGGGGCTGAATCGCACCGAACTGCCGAACTTCTCCGCGACCGCCGCGCCGTTCGAGGAYGGGAGGTCGAGGAGGACCACGCTGGCACCAGCGTCGATGAGCCGGGTGGCGGTGGCAAGGCCGAGGCCGGAAGCCCCGCCGGTCACCACGGCGACTGAATCCGTGATCTGCACGTGAGTTCCTCTCCGGGAGGGACATCGGCCGGAGGCGCGGCCTTGGCTGTGCGGGGTGGAGCTGGGGGAACGAGCCGGCCGTCCCCCGACCGGCGACCAGGGGAGGCGGCCATCCGTGCACACCCCGGAAGACGTGCACACCCCGGAAGAGTAGTGCAAGCCGCGCGGGCGGACAGCGCTCCCGTGGGCCGCCAGCTCCGCGCTGCCCACCGGTTGGCGCGGATTGGGACCGGGCCGGTGGGACCAGGAGGATCAGTAGGTGCAGGTGGGCGGGCCCGGCGAGGGCGCTCCCGGCGGCGCCGGTCCGGCGGCGGGTCCGGCCGCCGCCGGTGCGGGCGCAGGCGCGGTCCCACCGGCCGTCACACTCGGCGTCACCACCGCGGTGAAGCCGGAGCCCAGGACGAGCTGGACACCGGTGATGCTCGCATCGGCGAGCAGGACCGAGCCGGGCACCGCCGCGGCGACGGTGTTCGCCTCGGCCTCCTGCCCGGGGGCGTAGAGCACCCGGGAGGTCTCGTGGGTGAGGACCGAGGCGTTGCCGGCGTTGCGGGCGTGGAAGCCCTTGGCAGTCAGCTGCTCGGTGACCTTGGAGGCGAGTCCGGCCCGCGACGAGCCGTTGTAGACGGCGACCCGGACCTGGGAGGGCGCGGCGGCGGCGCCGGGAGCGAGCGCCGGACCGGTCCCCCCGCTCCCGGCGTCGGTGGTAGAACTCGYGCCCTCGGCCTTGCCACCCATCGGCGCGACGATGCGCTGCAGGTCGTCCGGCCGGTAGAGCTGCACGGAGGCCGGGACTCCGTGCAGGCGGATGTTGCCGTTGTCGTCGATCGCCCCCTCGGCACGGGTCGGCGCGTGGACGGGCACGGTCTGCATCTGGAGGCCCCCGGTGGCCAGCCCGCGGACTCGGGTGCCGAGGCTGCGCAGGTCGGCGATGCTGGTGTGGTTGTCGAGGGTGAGCGCGCTCGCTGCCGCCGATACCAGCTTCTGGGCCTTGATCGGGTTCGTCAGGGTGTCGTCTGCCATGATCTTGTGGAACATCGAGCCGATGAACTGCTGCTGCCGGCGGATGCGGTCGAAGTCGCCGTCCGGCAGGCCGTGGCGTTGGCGAACGAAGGCCAGGGCCTGGTCGCCGCCGAGCTGGATCGTCCCGGGCCCACCGACGAATCCGCTCATCGGGTCGTTGGTGTTCGTGCTCATCCGCCACCGCCCGCGGTCGTCCTGGTAGCGGCTCGGTTTCGCGTCCGACGGCTTGATGCAGACCTGGACACCGCCGATGGCATCGGTGATCTCCTTGAAACCCTCCAGGTCCATCGAGATGTAGTGGTCGACCTGCAGGCCGGTCAGGCTCTGCACCGTCTGCACCAACAGCGACGGGCCGCCTACGGAGATCGCGGCGTTGAACTTGTCGTGCCAGGCCTTGTGACGTTTRCCGGCCCCGTCGGTGTACTCGGGGATCAGCACATACATGTCGCGGGGRAAGGAGACCATGGTGGTGGTCCCATCCTTCGTCAGGTGCGCGAGGATCGTCGTGTCGGAGCGCTGGCCCGGCGCGTCTCCGTACTTACCGTTGGTACCGGCGCGGCTGTCGGTCCCGACCAGCAGGTAGTTCGCGGTCCCCACCCCGCCGGAGTCGCCGCCCGAACCGAGGCCGAGGTCGACCCGGTTGACCTTGCCGTCGACATAGAAGTACGCGGCCCAGCCCCCCACCGTGGCCACGAACACGAGGCAGGACACGCAGGCCAGGAAGACCCGCAACCCGCGACGCCTAGCCGACCGTCCGCCGCGTGCCGACCCGGATCCCGACCGGCCGGACCCCGATCCCCGCGGGTCGAGCCGGGGTGGAAGCACCCGCGCGTGGTCGGCGGCGTCGTTCTGCGGGTGCGGTGCGGTCACTTCCCGCCTCTCCTCGAGCGGTCCGGCGAGCAGGGTCCGGCATGGCACGGAAAGTAACACGAATGGTTTCATGCTCCCTGATGAGGGGTTCAGCCGAGTTTGGCCATATCCGGGTGAGCGGCGGCGGCTTCACCGGCTTCACCGGCGGCGGACGACGATCACATAGTCCGGTCGGGTCCCGCCATCGCCGCCTGGATGTTTTCGGCGGCCGCGTCGAACAGGCGGTGTGCCAGCTCCGACAACGCGCGCGCGGCGGCCACCTCGTCCCCGATCTCGGGAACGTCGGACTCCCCGGGGTGCAGCCGGGCCTGCCCCGTCCCATGTAGATCGTCGCGGGCGCTGCCGTGCAGGGCCGCATCCGCCTGGGTACGGCCGTGCTGCTCCGTCAGGGAGATCTGCACGGTCCAGGTTCTCGTGGTGGTCATCTCGGCCTCCGTCCGACGAGTTCTCCTCGGATGAGTTCTTCCTGGTTGTCACGTGCCCGCGTGGTCCCCGGTGACACGGGGGGGTGACACGGGGGGGGGTGACACGGTGCCCGGCCCGGGCACCGGCCGGGCCGGGCACCCACAGGTGGCGTATGGCCCGTTCATCGGCGCGCTTAATGTTGGGCATCCTCCGCCTTCCGGTATTGCCGGGATTCACCGTCCCGGCAACGGGAAGGCGTGGGGCGCCGCGCCGGTTGGTCCAGGAGGAACCGGTCCCTGGGAGGGACTGGTCCGAACGCGAGAACGGGAGGCGAGTGGATGACGGCCGAGGCACGAGGGCGGATTCGGCTCGAACAGGGCCGCGGGCGGGTGCGGACGTATCTGGGCGGCCAGCTGGTCGCGGATCCGTCGGYCGGCGGGATCCGCGGACGGGTCAGCTAGTCGGCACCGACCAGCGCAGCTGGGTGCCGCCGTCGGGGCCCGGGCCGAGTTCGAAGGTCCCGCCGAGATCCCGCGCCCGGGCCCGCATGTTCGCCAGCCCGCTGCGGCGGGTGGTAGGGCCGATGCCGACCCCGTCGTCCACCACGTCGACGGTGACGGCGCCGCTCGCGGCGGTCACGGTCACCTCGACACTGCTCGCCTTGGCATGCCGGGCGGCGTTGGACAGCGCCTCGCGCACGACCGCGATCAGATGGTCGCCGACKGTAGAGCCGATCATCGTGTCCACCGGYCCGTCCAGCCGGACCCGCGGGGTGAAGCCGAACGCGCCGGTCATGTCGTCGATGACGCCCAGGATCTGCGCCCGCAGGCCGCTGCCCGTCGCCGGTGCCGCCCGGCCCCGCAGCTCGAAGATGGTGTGGCGGATCTCCCGTACCGTCTCGTCGAGATCCTCCACGTAGGTGTTCATCCGTTCCGCCCGGGTGGGCCGCTCCTCGCTGGCCGCGAGGCCCTGCAGGCCCATCGCCACCGCGAACAGGCGTTGCATCACGTGGTCGTGCAGGTCGCGGGCGATCCGGTCGCGGTCCTCCAGCAGGGACAGCCGGCCGCGTGCGGCCCGGGAGCGGGCGAGTTCCAGCGCGAGCGCGACGTGCGCGGCGAACGCGGCCGCCAGCTCCAGGTCCGCGTCTGTGAACAGGTCACCGCCCCGGCGCCGGGCGAGGATCAGCGCCCCGGACGTGACATGTGACGTGATCAGYGGAACGATCATCGTTGGCCCGATGTCGAGGTCGTGGACCTCGGATTCGGCCAGTTCACGGACGTCGGCGACGACCAGCGGCGCATGGTCGCATAMCGCGCGGCCGGCCAGCGAGCTCTCTATCGGTACCCGTCGGCCCCGCAGCAGGTCCGCGTCCTGCCCGGCGGCGACGTCGAAGGACAGCTCGGTCGCCGTCTCCGACCCGAGGGCCAGCGCCGTCGTGTCCGCGCGGGCGACGTYGCGGGCCCGCTGGACGATCAGCTCCAGCGGGTCGTCGCCGTCTGCGAGCAGATGCCGGGTGATGTCGGCGGATGCCTGCGACCACTGCTGGCGATGCTGGGCCTCCCCGAACAGCCGGGCGTTGTCGATCGCCACACCGGCGTTCGCGGCCAGCGCGAGCGCCAGCTCCTCGTCCTCCGCGGTGAACACCCGACCGCCGCGTTTCTCAGTGAGGTAGAGATTGCCGAAGACCTCGTTGCGGACCCGGATCGGCACCCCGAGGAAGGCCCGCATCGGTGGATGGCCCGGGGGGAAACCGACCGCCTGGAGGTGGTCGGCGATGTCGTCGAGGCGCACCGGCCGCGGTTCCGCGATGAGCAGGCCCAGCACGCCGTCTCCCCGGGGCAGCCGCCCTATCGTCTCGACGAGTCCCGGGTCCATCCCGACGTGCACGAACTGTTCGAGCCGACCGTCGCGGGAGATTACCCCGAGCGCGCCGTAGCGGGCGTCAACCAGCTCGCACGCGGACTCGACGATGCGCCGTAGCACCACGTCGAGACTGAGGTCGGCGGTGACCATCCGGTTGGCCCGCAGCAGGCCGTGCAGCCGGCTTTGAGTGGCCAGAACGTCCTGGGCCCKGTCCACCAGCTGGGCGAGAAGCTCGTCGAGCTCGAGCCGAGCGACCGCGGGAAAGATCAGCTCTCCCGGCGGTCCCGGAGACGGCGCGGTGCCGGCCAGATCGGAGGTCCCTTCGTCCGCGGAGGCGAGGTCCCGTTCGGACTCCATGTTCTCAAGACGATAACCGACCGGGCCTGGGCCGKCATGATCCGCGGGATGAGGCGATGACCATTCTTCGCTGGCCGCGCACCGGTACGCCACCATGCGGGTATGGATATCGTCAGCGAGGCGGAGTTCGGTCGCCGCATCGAGACCCATCTCGCCGCGGGTTCCGGTGTGGGCGGTGGAGCCGGTCCTCGTGGAGCCGGAGCCGGTACGGGGGTAGCCGGTCCTGGCCGATGGCGGTCGGCCACGCCGCGGGTCGTGGCGGCGGGGAACTTCGCCACCCCGCTCGTCGCGTTGCGTGTGATCGACGCGGTGGTGAGTGAATACCGCCTCTTTATGATCAACGCTCAGGGTGGCGTGCCGGAACGCGGCGGCGTGACGCCGGAGACCGCGTTCGTCGGCCCGGCGATGCGCAACGTGCCCGGCCTCGACTACCTGCCCAACCGGCTCAGCCTCGTGCCTCGCCTGCTCGCGACCACCCACCGGCCCGACGTCGTCGTGTTGCACGCCAGCGTGCCCGACGGGGGGAAGGTCTCGCTCGGCACCGAAGTCAACATCCTGCCGGCCGCGGTCGAGGCGGCCCGCGCGCACGGGGGACTGGTGGTCGCCCAGCTCAACCCGGCGATGCCCTACACCTTCGGCGACGGTGAACTGAGCATCGATGACGTCGACCTCGCCGTGGAGGTGGAGCAGCCGCTCGCCAGCCCCGCGGTCACGCCCGTCGACGACGTCCGCGGGCAGATCGGCGAGCGGGTCGCCGCGCTCGTCGAGGACGGGGCGACCCTGCAGCTCGGCATCGGCGGTGTCCCGAACGCCACGCTGTMGGCYCTCGTCGACCGGCGGGATCTGCGCGTGTGGACCGAGACCTTCTCCGATGGCATGCTCGCGCTCGAAGCCTCCGGCGCGCTGGCCGCCGGGACACCGCTGCGGACCTCGTTCCTGTTCGGGTCGGCCGAGCTCTACTCGTGGGCGCACCGCAATCCGCGGCTGCTGCTGGTGCGCACCGAAATCGTGAACGACCCGGGGGTCATCGCCCGGCAGCCGCGGATGACCTCGATCAACACCGCGCTGCAGGTGGATCTGTATGCGCAGGCGAACGCGTCCTGGATCCGCAACCGCATCTACTCCGGCTTCGGTGGGCAGTCCGACTTCGTCGTCGGCGCGCTGCACGCGGCCGACGGCAAGGCGATCATCGCCCTGCCGAGCCGGCATGCCCGGTCGGGGGATTCCTGTGTGCTGCCGCGGCTCACCAGCCCGGTCACCAGTTTCCAGCACAGCTACGTCGTGTCCGAGAACGGGACCGCGGCCGTGTGGGGGCGCGGCCAGCACGAACAGACCGCCCGACTCATCGACCACGTCGCCCACCCCGACGCCCGAGCCGGCCTGACGGAGGCGGCCGGGTCGCTGGGACTGCTCGCCGGCCGCGCATCGTCAACCGTCTGATCCGGGACCGTCTGATCCGATGATCGTCTGATTCGGTAAGCTGACCAGAAAGCCGAGGAACGCACGACAAGTCACCGGGTGGTCCGCCGCCAGGAGCGGCTTTGCGTCAAAAAGCGCGAGAGTKCCCCGGGCGTTAAAGACGCGAACACGGCATCCATGGCGGCCATGGCTGCCGCCGTCAAACAGCATGGCTGGAATAAGCCGCCCCCAACGGTCAGTTCTGTCGTTCCTGCGTCGAGAATCGGCCGAGCCCGGTCCCAAGACGCGACACGCAAGTTTTTCAATCGCCGGTGACGCCCAGGCCGACCGCTAGCCTCGCCATGACGGAAAGGAAAGGATAGGTCCACCGTCCGCGGGCAACGGGGTCGTTCATCTTCGGGAGAAAAATGTGGGACAGACACGCGACGGGACTATCTCGTTGGCTACGGGCGCGAATACTCTCACGTCGGCGCCTGACACCGACTCGACCGAATCTCCCGACATCGGCGACGCAGGACGGGTTCTGATCGTAGTTCAGAACCTGCCGATTCTGATCGACCATCGGACGTGGCAGGAATGCCAGGCGCTTCGCAACCAGGGCTACCAGGTTGCCGTAATATGCCCACGGGGCCCGGGGCAGCGGCGTCACCAGATCGTTGACGGTGTCAGCATCTGGACGTATCGTGGCGCACCCCGGACCCAGGGTGTGCTCAGTTACGTCTTCGAGTTCGGCTACTGCTGGGTGCGAACCGCTGTCCTGTCCGTCGCCGTGGCCCGCCGGCACGGATTCGACGTGATCCAGGCATGTAACCCGCCGGACACGTACTGGGCGCTCGCGCTGTTCTACAAGCCATTCGGCAAGAAGTTCGTCTTCGACCATCATGATCTCTGTCCGGAACTCTATCGCTCACGGTTCGGTAAGGACGGGGGGCTGTTGCTCCGCGCGTTGCTGCTGCTTGAACGGATGAATCAGCGGGTCGCTGACCACGTGATCGTGACCAACGAATCTTACCGGCGGCTGGCCCTGACCAGGGGGCGGCTGCCGTCGGAACGGGTGACCGTCGTCCGAAACGGACYGGACCCCGAACTGATGAAGCCCGCCGCGGAGCGGCCCGAATTGCGGCGCGGCCGGCAGCACCTTGCCTGTTATCTGGGAATAATGGGCCCGCAGGACGGTGTCGACCGACTCCTCGATGCCATACATCACTATGTCCACGTTCTCGGGCGCACCGACTGCGCCTTCGCCCTGCTGGGATTTGGTGACTGTCTGGACGATCTGCGGAAACAGTCGAGCCGGCTCGGTCTCGACGACTGGGTCGAGTTCACCGGGCGGGCCGACGACCAGATGATCCGGGACTACCTGTCCACCGCCACGGTCGGATTGTCGCCGGACCCGCGGAGCCCGCTGAACGAGGTGTCCACCATGTCCAAGACGCTCGAATACATGGCCTATGCGCTGCCGGTGGTGGCCTATGACCTGACCGAGACCCGGGTGAGCGCCGAGGACGCCGCCGTCTATGTACCCTCCGACACGGTGGCGGACTTCGCCCGGACCCTCGCCGAACTGCTGACGGACCCGGACCGACGCCGGACCCTTGGCGCCCGGGGTCGGGAGCGCATTGTGAACGAACTGTCCTGGCGGTATTCGGAGCCCCGCTACGTCGGGGTCCACGACCGGCTACGTGGTCGYCAGGCCGGCCACCCCAGTATCCCGGTCCCTCGTCAGGGCGGCTTGACCCGCGTGAGCGGCTCGGCAGCGCCGGTTCACGCGACCGGCTCCCGGGAACGAGCGGAACGATGAAGGTCGGTATTCTTGCCGGCGGTCTGGGCAGCCGGTTGGCGGAGGAGACGGTCATCAAACCCAAACCGATGATCGAGATCGGCAACCGGCCGATCATCTGGCACATCATGAAGTACTACGCTCACTTCCAGTTCACCGATTTTACGATCGCCCTGGGGTATAAAGGCGAATATATCAAACGCTGGCTGGTGGACTACGCGGCGCTGACCAGCGATCTCACGGTGTCGCTTCGGCAGAGCGCTGTGGAGCGGCACGGGGGTACCTCGGAGGATTGGCGGGTAAATCTGGTCGACACCGGTCAGAATACCGCCACCGGCGGTCGTATCAGGCGACTCGCGCCCTGGCTCGGTGACGCGGGGACGTTCATGTTRACCTGGGGGGACGGCGTAGCGGACATCGATCTCAACGCGTTGCGCGACTTCCACCGCTCGCATGGCAGGATCGCCACGCTGACCGCCGTGCGGCCACCCGCCCGGTTCGGTCACCTCGAGCTGGCCGGGGACCAGATTGTGGAGTTCTCGGAGAAACCACAGGCCGGTGAGGGCTGGATCAACGGTGYCTTCTTCGTCCTGGAACCGCAGGTCTTCGACTACATTGCCGGCGACGACACCCAGTTCGAGAAGGAGCCCCTTGAGAGGCTCGCCAAGGACGGTCAGCTCATGGCGTATCGGCATGGCGGCTTCTGGCAGTGCATGGACACGGTACGCGACCGCAAACTCCTGCAGTCACTGTGGGATGGTGGCTGTGCGCCCTGGAAGGTATGGGACTGAGCTCGATGCGTATTCTGGTCACCGGACACGACGGATATATAGGAACCCGTCTCATCCCGCTCTTCCGGGCTGCCGGACACGATGTGGTGGGTCTGGACAGCGGACTGTTCTCCGGGTGTACCCTCGGACCCGATCCGGACTTCGTGCCGGCGTTGAAACTTGATATTCGGGACGTCCGGCCGTCCCAGCTGGAGGGTTACGACGCGGTGGTCCATCTGGCGGGCATATCCAATGATCCGCTGGGTGATCTGAACCCAGCCKTGACCTATGACATCAACRCCCGGGGGACGTTGCTGGTTGGGCGTGCCGCCAAGGCCGCGGGCGTACCGCGTTTCGTCTTCTCGTCCTCGTGCAGCCTCTATGGTGCGCACGGAGACGCGCCCATCGACGAGTCGGCCGAGTTTCATCCGGTGACTCCCTACGGCGAGTCAAAAGTGATCGCCGAACGAGAGCTCGCCGAGCTTGCCGATGACGATTTCAGCSCGGTCTTCCTGCGTAACGCCACGGCGTACGGCGTCTCACCCCGACTGCGTGGTGATCTTGTGGTGAACAATCTCACCGGCTACGCGGTGACGACCGGCGAGGTTTACCTCAAGAGCGACGGGACGCCGTGGCGGCCGCTGGTACACATCGAGGACATCGCCCGGGCGATGCTCGCCGTGTGCGAGGCGCCCCGCGAGAAGATCCACCTCAAGGCCTACAATGTCGGCCGGTCGGCGGAGAACTATCGGATACGCGACGTGGCCGCGATCGTCGAGGAGGTCGTGCCGGGCGGCCGGGTGGTCTTCGCGGACACGGCCGGGCCGGACAAGCGGAACTACCGGGTGGACTGCGACCGTATCGCCGAGGAGATACCGGGATTCCGGCCGGTGTGGACCGTCCGCAAGGGGGTCGAGGAGCTCTACCTGGCCTACGTCGCCGCCGGGCTGACCAAGGAGGAGCTGATCGGCTCCCGCTTCCAGCGGATCCAGCGCATCCAGCAACTCATGGCGGACGGTCTGCTCGACGTCACCCTGCGGTCGGCCGCACCGATGCGGGTGCCATGAGCGTGCTCGGCCGCCGCTGCCGCGGCTCGACATACCTGCGGCGACGTACCCGCGGCGGGGCTGCCGGTTCATCCTTCCCGTTCCGACACCGAGGGTCGTTCCATGACTGACCAGTCCACCGCCTGCCCCGCCTGCGGCGGTTCCCGTCTCACCTCCGTCTATACAAAGGACGACGTCCCGTCGCACAGTTGTCTGCTGCTGGCCGACGAGGACGAGGCCCGGGCGTTCCCGAAGGGTGATCTGCGGATCGCCTTCTGCGAGCGCTGCGGCTTCATCATGAACACGGCCTTCGATCCGACCAAGAATCAGTACTCCGCCCGGTACGAGGAGACGCAGGCATTCTCCACCCGATTTCAGGAGTTCGCGCGGGACCTCGCCAAGCGCTGGACCRACAAGTACGATCTGTACGGGAAGACGGTCCTGGAGATCGGGTGCGGCAAGGGTGAGTTTCTCGTCCACCTGGTGGAGCAGGGTGCCGGCGCCGGCATCGGGATCGACCCGGGTGTCCGGCCCGAGCGCATCACCAGCCCGGTTGCCGGCCGGCTGACCTGGATCACGGACCTCTACTCCGAGCGGTATGCGCACCTGACCGCCGATGCCGTCGTGTGCCGGCACACCCTGGAGCACATCGCGCCGGTCGGCGACTTCATGCGGATGATCCGGGCCGCGCTCGGTGACCGGACCGATATCCCGGTCCTCTTTGAGCTGCCGGACGTCCTGCGGGTGCTGCAGGAGGCGGCGTTCTGGGATGTGTACTACGAGCACTGCTCCTATTTCAGCGCCGGTTCGCTGGCGAGGTTGTTCCGAGCTACCGGGTTCGAGGTGCTCGACGTCTCCCTCGACTATGACGATCAGTACCTGCTGATCGAGGCGCGGCCGTCCACCGTTCCGGCGGCCGGTGACCCGCTGCCGATCGAGGACGACCTGGCCACCCTGCGCGTCGGGGTACGGCACTTCCAGCGTGAGGTGGCCACGACGCTGAACCGGTGGAGCGAGATGCTGTGGCGCGGGCACCAGCGCGGCGAAAAGGCGGCGATCTGGGGTTCGGGCTCCAAAGGTGTGTCGTTTCTGGCGACCCTCGGCCCGGCCGCCGACCTGGTCCGCTACGCCGTCGACATCAACCCGCACAAACACGGCATGTTCATGGCGGGCARCGGCCACCGTATCGTCCCGTCCGAGTGGCTGCGGGAAGATAGGCCGGATCTTCTGATCATCATGAATCCGATCTATCGTGACGAGATCGCGGGGGAGTTGACCCGGCTGGGCGTCGACACCGAGCTGAGGGCCGTCTGAGTGAGCAATGTCTGTCTGGTGAGCAACGTCTGTCCGGTGACCAATGTCTGTCCGGCATGCCAGGGCACCGCGCTCGAAGACCTGGTACGTGTTGAGYGTTCGCCGGTGATGACCGGCGTGCTGTGGCCGTCGCGGGAAGCCGCCATGACCGCGCAGCGCCGTGCTCTGGAGCTGTCGCTGTGTGCCGAGTGCGGCACCGTGGTCAATGTCGCGTTCGAGGCCGGCCTCGTCGAGTACGGCGGCGAGTATGACAACTCGCTGCACTTCTCGCCCGCCTTCCGGGCGTACGCCGAGGCGTTGGCGGACCGTCTGATCGTCCGGCATAACCTGGTGGGGCGGGAGGTTGTCGAGATCGGGTCGGGCAAGGGGGACTTCCTGCGCCTGTTGTGTGCCCGGGGACTGTGTGCCGGAACCGGGTACGACCCGACCTACATCGGCCCCGAACGTGCCGACGACGCCGCGGTGACCTTTGTGGTCGACCTGTACGGTTCGCGCTATTCCCATCTCCCGGCGGATCTTGTCGTCTGCCGGCACGTCCTCGAGCACGTGTCCGATCCACTGGGCTTTCTGACCGATATCCGCAATGCGCTGGGCGGCCGGGACGCGTCGCTGTATCTCGAGGTGCCCAACGGCGGCTTCGTCCTCGGCGAGGCGGGGGTGTGGGACTTCATCTACCCGCACGTGTCGTACTTCTCGCCGGCTGGACTTCGGCGGGTGGTGAGCGCGGCCGGGTTCACCATCACCGACGCCGGAACATCCTACGGTGACCAGTTCCTCTGGATCGAGGCCAAGACGGCGCCGACGACCCGTCCGTCCGGTCGGATCGGACCGGCCGCCGGCGAGGACGTGGTGGCGACGGACCGCTTCGTGGTCCAGGCCAGAAAGTTCGGTGACGTCTACCGGGAGGTTGTCGGGCGCTGGTCCGCGCATCTCGCCGACCTGGCGAYGGACGCCGATTCCGCCTGGGACGCGCCGCGTGCGCTGGTCTGGGGCGCGGGGTCCAAGGGGGTGGCATTCCTCAACGTGTTGGACGTCGGTTCCGCCGTGCGGGGAGTCGTCGACCTCAACCCGCGGAAGAGGGGCCTGTTCGTGCCCGGCACCGGGCATCCGGTGTTGRCACCCGAGGACCTGTCGGTGGAGCGGGTGGGGCGCGTTTTTCTTCCGAATCCGCTGTATCTGGACGAGGTGCGCGGCCGGTTGGCGGAACTGGGTGTGCCCGCGGAGGTCGTGCCACTTAGCAGCTGACAATCTCGTCAGCAGAGGTTCGGCTCCGGTCGGACGGAGGGACGATGGAGAATGGCCATACCTATCGACAGCGGCACCCAGGACGAGGCCCGACCCAAGGGACCTGATCGCCAGGCGGGGCGTGGTGTCGTGGGGCGTGATGTTGTGGGGTGTGATGTTGTGGACCGTGGTGTTGTGGGGCCCGGTGTCCCGTCACCCCACCCGGACGCCCGGCCGCTCGTGACGGTGGGACTACCCGTCTTCAACGGGGAGAACTTCCTGGCTCGGGCGCTGGAGTCGATCGTCGTGCAGGACTACCCGAATCTTCAGATCGTCGTCGCCGACAACGGCAGCACCGACCGAACCGAGCAGATCTGCCGGGAATTCGTCCGCCGGGATCCGCGGATCGAGTACCACCGGAGTMCGGTGAACCGCGGCGCGGCCTGGAACTACAACCGGATCGTCCACCTCGCCGCGGGAACCTACTTCAAGTGGGCCGCCCATGACGACCTCTGCGCCCCCGCGTTCGTCAGCCGGTGCGTCGAGGCCCTGACTGCCGCGTCGTCCGCCGCCGTCCTGGCCTACCCCAAAACGGCGCTCATCGACCTGAACGATACGGTGACCGGTGGCTTCGAGGATGGGATGAACCTGTGTGAGCCGACGCCGCACGAGCGTCTGCGACACTTCCTGTCGACCCGTACGGAATACCATCCGGTATTCGGCGTCATACGGGCAGAAGCGCTCCTGAAGACGGATCTCATCGGAAAGTACGTCGGTTCAGACGTGGTTCTCCTGGCGCAGCTCGCCCTGGGCGGCCAGTTTGTCGAGGTGCCCGAACGCCTGTTTCTCAGGCGTTTCCACGAGAATACTTCTATGAATGCCAACCCAGATGCCGCGGAACGCGCTCTGTGGTTTGACCCGCACCGGCGGGCGCCGTCGCTGCCGATGGTGGAGAAGACCATCAGGATGGTTCACGTGATCCTGTCCCACGACCGGCTCGACCGGGCCGAGCGGGCTCGCTGCCTGGCGGTTCTGGGGCGGCAGTGGGCATTGCCCCATGCTCGGCACATGGGTGGCGAGGTACGCGCGGCATTCGGGACCCGAATCGGGACCCGAATCGGGACACGAATCGCCGCGAAGTTCCCCTCCCAGCGGTCCAGGTAGCGCGGCGACACGCGGGTCGGCCTGCATATCGGCGCGGCGCAGGGCGACTACATTGAATCGGTCCAGGCTGATGATGGGATCGGTTCAGGTGCATGAATCCTTGGAGCCCCGAATGACAGAACCTTCCGGTCATGGTGCGGACCAGGCCTCGCCGTCGGCGTCGTCGGCTTACCGGGGGAGTCCGACATGGACATCGTGACGGTCTCCAGAACGGCGTTCCGCCGATGGTATGTCATGCTTCCGATCCTGCTCGCCACGGCGGCCGCAATCGGGATCACGATGTCTGTCGCCAAGCCCGTCTACCAGACGAAGGCCATGGTCCTCGTGGTCGGCCCGTCGGTGGAGCAGAAGCTCGCCGCATCCTCCTCCGGTTCCGGGTTTATCCTGCAGCCCGTCAACCCGCTTTCCTACTTCGGCGATTCGCTCAAGTCGCTGGCTCTCACGGAGTCGAAGATCATGGACTCTCGCCAGGTACGGGAGGAGATCCGTTCGGCTGGATTCCATGGTGACTACGAGATCTCGGTGCAACCGGAGACGGTATTCCTCGACATAACGGCCACGGCCGCCGATCCCACCGAGGCCACTCGCACCCTGGATCAGGTGGTAYGTGTGATCACCGCGAAGTCGAACGGCCTGCAGTCTGCTGTGCCGCCGGACCAGCGTTACCGGATAGCGCCGCTGTCCGAGCCGCCGCTGATGAGCGTGCGGCCCGCCCGCAGCCTCAAGCTGCTTGGCACCGTCGCGTTCCTCGGCGTAGCGGCGGCGCTGGGGCTGGCGCTTGCCGTCGACGCCGAGGTCGGGCGCCGGGCCCGGTCACGGTCACGGGCGGAGCATTACGGTGCCGCCCGGGCAGGCGCCAGCCGCGGCCGGGGTCGGCGCGGACGGCACGCACTGCCCGAAGATTCCATGGCGGGCACTCGACGGGTCGCCTGGCGGTTCGAGGCGAATCGGTGAGAGGCGAACCGGTGATCAGCGGGCTGGTGGCCGGATGACCGCCGGCTCTCTCGTCGGCCGGGCGGCGCCGGGGGTCGGGCCGTTCGGTACCGGCCAGGCACCCGGCGTCGCCGGGCCGGTGCTCGCCGCGGTCGCGTTCGGATCCGCCACCGTAGCGGCGGCGATGGTGCTCGGGCCGGTCGGGCCGGCCGTGGTGCTGGCCGTCCCGGCCGTGGCGGTACCCCTGCTGGCGAGTCGGCGGGACGCGGTGACGCTGCTGACATCGATGGTCTTCGTTCTCTTTGCCGTGCCGGCGACCTACCGGCTCCCCCCGCTGGGGAAGCTGACCGTGCCCGTCGGCCTCTGCTGTCTTGCCGGCTGGCTGGTTCACCAGGCCGCACGACGTGCCCGCTTCGACCCGGTGTTCCAGCCGGTGCGGGCCGCGACGCTGGTACTCGTATGGGTTCTCACGCTCAGTTTCGCGATGATGTTCACCCGCGTGGTGGAGGCGACAGAGGTCAGCTCCGCTCATCGCAGTCTCGTGACGGTGGTGGCACAGGCCGGGGTGACGCTGTTGGCCGCCGATGCGATCCGGTGCCGGACCCGGCTGGACAGCCTGCTGCGCCGGGTGGTGCTGGGCGCCACCTTCATGGCCGCCATCGGCGGGATCGAGTTTCTGACCGGTCGTAACTACAGCGCCGTCCTGGTCCCCCCGGGACTGTCGCTCAGTCCGGACGTCGATCGCATTGACGTCCGGTCCGGCTTCGAGCGGGTCGCCGCGACGGCCGTGCATCCGATCGAGTTCGGGGTTGTCCTGGCCGTGGTGTTGCCGTTGGCCCTGCACTACGCCATTGCCGCCCGCGGGTGGGCGCGGGTCGGTGCCTGGGCCCAGGTCGCCGTCATCGGGGCCGTCCTGCCGATGAGCGTCTCGCGAAGCACCGCCGTGAGCCTCGCCGTGGCGATCCTGACCCTGACGGCGATCTGGCCGGTTCGCCGCCGCCTCAACGGCCTGCTGGCGCTGGCCGGGTCCGTCCTCGTCCTGCACACGGTKTTTCCCGGTCTGATCGAGGCGACCGTCTCGCTGTTCCTGCGGGCCGACGCGGACCCCAGCGTGACCGGCCGCACCGAGGACTATGCCCCGGTCTGGAAGTTGTTCACGCAAAGGCCGCTCCTCGGCCGTGGGCTGGGCACGTTCACCCCCCACCAGTACTTCTACCTTGACAATCAGCTACTCGGCTCGGTGCTGGAGACCGGAGTCGTCGGGACAACCGTGCTGCTGGTCTGGGTCGCCGTCGGTCTCTCGGTGGCCCGTGGGGCGCGGCGGTGGGCCCGGGAACAGCGTGACCGGGAGCTCGGCCAGGCGTTGACGGCCTCGATCCTCGCCGGGGTCGCCAGTTTCCTCACCTTCGACGCCCTGAGCTTCGCGTTGCTCGCCGGCCTGCTGTTCCTGCTCATCGGCTGCGCCGGAGCACTCTGGCGGATGACCGCCGCACCGGCGGTCCTGGCCCCCGGGGGGCAGCGGTGACCCAGCCGGCCGTGACCCAGCCGGCCGTGACCCGGTCGGCCGCCCCGTCGGGGGCGAGGGAGACCGTGGCGGAACCGTCGCCGCCCCGTCGGGCGCCGCGCGGTTCGATGGCCAGCGGCGCCCGGTGGATGTCGGTGAACCAGGTTGTCGTGCAGGTCACCCGCCTGCTGGTCCAGGTCGTCCTGGCGCACCTGCTCGAACCGCGGGCGTTCGGTCTCATGACGATGGCGCTGGTCATCGTGATGTTCCTCGAAATTCTGCGGGGTTTCGGGACCGGCATGGCGGTCGTCCAACGAGACAAGATCAGCGAGCGGCTGCTCAGCAGCGTCTTTTTCCTCAATATCGGGCTTGGTCTGGTCATCTCGGGCCTGCTGGCGTTGCTGGCGCCCGGCCTGGCCAGCCTGTACGGCGACTCGGCGCTGACGCCCGTGCTCCAGGTCCTGGGCCTCGGCCTGCTGCTCGCCAGCCTCGGTGACCTGCAACAGTGGCTGCTCCGCCGGGAGATGAAGTTCGGTGCCGTCGCCGCGGCGAACATCATCGGGACGGCGGCCAACGCGGCCTGCTCGATCGTGCTCGCTCTGCTGGGCTACCAGGTGTGGTCACTGGTCATCGGCTATCTGGTCGGATTCGGGGTCACCACCCTCGTCGCGTGGCTGCAGTCGCCGTGGCGTCCCAGGGCCTCGTTCAGCCCCGCCGAGGTCAGGTCCGTGCTGCGTTTCAGCGCCAACCTGAGCGGGTTCAGCGTCTTCAACTTCTTTCWGCTGCACGGCGACAAGGTGATTGTCGGGCATTTCCTCGGAGCCCAGCAGTTGGGCTACTATGGCCTGGCGCAGCGGGTGCTCATGTATCCGGTGAGCACTGTTTCCACGGCGTTTCAGGAAGTCATGTTCGCCGGTCTTTCCCGGCTCCAGAACGATCACTCCGCGATCCGCCGGGTCTATTTCCGGTCATGYGCGGTCGCCGCTCTGGTCTGTTTTCCGGTCATGGCTGGACTCACTGTCGTCGCGCGCGACGTCGTCCTGGTCGTGCTCGGCGCGCGCTGGGAACGGCTGGTGCCGCTCATCTGGCTGCTCGCCCCGATCGGCGGCATCCAGTCGGTGAGTTTCAGCGTCGGAGTCCTCTACAACGTGAAGGGAAGAACCGACCTGCTGCTGCGCTGGGGAATCTTCTCCGGCCTGCTGATGCTCGGCAGCTACTTCGCCGGCCTGCCGTGGGGAATCAACGGGGTCGCGGCGGCGTACGCCATCGTGATCGTCCTCCTGCTGCCGCCCGGCTTCGCGATTCCCTTCAGCCTGGTGGACGCGAAGCCGCGCGAGCTGGTCACCGCGGTCTGGCCGCACGTCGTGGCGACCGCGGGGACCGTCGCCGTGATGGCCGCCGTCCAGTGRCTCACCCACGGGTTCCGGCTCGCCCGCCCGGTGTGCCTGTTGGCGAGCGTGCTGGCTGGTGCCGCGACCTACGTCGTGATCACGTGGAGGCAACGTCCACCCGCGTTGGCGGACCTACTGCAGTGCGTCCGGCGCGCGAGCGCCGRCTCGGGGCAGCCTGCTTCGGCGTCGTCGCGCAGAGACGGCGCGCTGGGCCCGACGGCTCACGGGTGAACCCGATGGCTCAACGGTGAAGGAGTTCACTCTTATGAAAGACGCCCCCACGGCGGATCAGCGGGACGTGGTGCTGGCCCTGCCGATCGAGACGCTCCAGGACATGGCGATCAGGGCGTACATGCGTCCTCCCGATCGTCTCCTGCTAACCCTGCTGCGATCGCCCCGGGTCCGGCGCGTGGTGGTGGCCGAGCCGTTCCGGAGCCATCTCGGTACGGTGCTGCGGGGCGGCCGGAGCACCGTCCTGCCACCGTCCGGTGGCGTTGAGGGGCATCTGGTGTCGCCGCAGCGGTGGCGCCGCAAGGACCCGGTGACGCTGCCGTCGCTGCGGGCGGCCTATCGGCGGTATGACAGGAGGCTCGGCCGGGCCGCGGCCCGAGCCGGCTGTAAACGACCCGTCGTGATCACCATGTATCCGCCGCTGGCGGGCTTTGCCGACATGTCCTGGGCCGGCTCGGTCATGTACTACGCCCGGGACGACTGGGCGACCTACCCACCGCTACGGCGGTGGCATCCGGCCTTCCGGCATGCCTACGAGGAGATCCGGCGCCGGCGGCTGCCGGTCATCGCGGTGTCCAGGCCGCTGCTGGAACGCCTCCATCCCACCGGTGCCGGGCTGGTCGTGCACAACGGTGTCGATCCGGCCGAGTGGCTGCGCCCGCCGTCCCCGCCGGACTGGCTCCGGCGCCTCCCGCGGCCGTGGTGCGTGTATGCGGGCACCGTCGACACTCGCCTCGATCTGGACATGATTCGCCGCCTGGCGTCGGCCGGCACCGTGATTCTGGCCGGCCCCATCCCGGACGAGGCCTCCGTCCGGTCGCTGCGGTTGCTGCGGTCGGTGCGGTTGCCTGGGCATCTGCCCCGGYCGGCCGTGACCGGTCTGATCGCCGCGGCCGACGTGTGCCTGCTCACCCACCGGAGCACTCCGTTGACCGAGGCCATGGACCCCATCAAGATCTACGAATATCTGGCGGCCGGGCGTCCCGTCCTCGCCACGGACCTCGCCCCGGTTCGGGGCATCGGGCGGCGGGTCCGGCTGCTGCGCCCGGGGGACGATCCGGTGGCGGCGATGAACGAGGTCCTGATCTGGCCGGCCGTCACGGAGGCTGACCGGCTGGATTTCGTCGCGGACAACAGCTGGTCCGCTCGGCACGTCGCCTTCCTGGACTTCGTCCTTGGCCCGGCCGCGCCGGCCGAATCCCGTCTTCTGGCGGTGCAGGCGTAGACCGGCTGGCGGTCCTCGCTCGGGTCTGCGGACCCGCGAAAAGAGCCGGTATGGCGCGGCCTCCGGCTCAGTGGGATATCCCTGGAAGGATTCGATGGCTCGCGCTGAGTTGACCAATCGACGCCGGTATGTCCTGATTGGATCCGTGGCGATGCTTGCGGTGCTGGTGGCGGGCGGTGGGCTGCTGGTCGCCCTTCGCTCGAGAGGCGGGCCCGCGCGGACGGCGGGCGCACCGGCCCCCGCCACTGTCCCGGCCGGGGTTTCACCGGATGGCGCTGCCGCGACCCGYGGCCTACCAGGGGACGACCAGGCCGCGGCCCGAGGATGCGACCGCAAGCCGGACGCCTCGAACACCGGCCCCGCGCCCGGATCCYGGTTCCAGCCGATGCCCGCCGGGAAACTGGCCACTCCCGGACAGGTACTGGAGAACAAGGAGTTCTCCGGACTCATCGACATCTACGCCGACAACGTGACGATAAGAAACTCGATCGTCCACGATGGCATCCGCGTGCGCGGAAGCCACGTGCTGATCGATCACGTGGCGACAAGTGGGATTGCGATCAGCGGTGGCACCGGTCACGTCATCCAGTACAGCAATCTTTCCGGTGGCGACGACGGCTTCCACATCTCGTCCACGCTCGAACCGGTTTCCGGCGTCATCATCCGCCATAACTACGTCCACGACCGAAGGCCGCCGAAAGGGGCCCACACCGACGGCATCCAGGTCCGCGGCGTCCGGAAACTGAGTGTGGTGTGCAACAACATCGACCTCTCCCCGTACGACAAGACCCAGACAGCCGTCGTCTTTCTGGAGTGGGCGAACGGAGGCAACCGTGACGTGGTCGTCGACCACAATTGGTTGAACGCCGGCGGAACGACGCTCGTGGTCGCCGCCAAGAATCTCCGCGTGACGGACAACCGTTTCGGCCGCGGCTTCCGCTGGAATGTCTGCCGGCTGGGCAACGACGATGCCGGTAGGAGCACTTTCTTCAGTGCCGGGAATGTCTGGGCGGACAACGGCCGGCCGGTGGTCCTGTGTGGCCAGACCCGATGACCTGTGTGGCCGGACCCGATGTGTGGCCGGACCCGAAGTAAGGTCAGGGACACGACGTCGACGTTGACGGTGCCGGGCTGCCTCCGCGGCTGCTGCCGTCACGCTCCCACGTGCCGAGGTCCCCGCGACGCACCTTCCGGCGGGCGAGCACCTTCGCCACGGTGGAGACCGCGAGGTACGCCGGCGCCGCGCCGAGCAGGCGGGGCTCGGCGCGGACCACCCTGAGCCAGTCCACGGACCCGCCGACGATGCCACGACCATCCTTCGTGGAACCGCCCGCGGGCGCCAGCCCGAGGGCGCGCAGTTGGGCGTTGCCGGCGAAAACCCGGCTCTTTTGTCGAACGAGGTCGCGTGCGGTCCGGGCCGGATGTACGACGAAACAGGTGCCGTCGACCGTGGATCGCTCATCCGGTGCGAACCGGTGATAGAGGAAGAAGTCATCCGCGATTGCGTCCGGGAAACGATCGAAACAGGCCCGGCCCTGCTCGCTCACTCCGATGACCCCACCGATTCGGCCGTTGCGCACATAGGGCAGCCGCAGCCAGATGCGGTAGTAGTCGCGTACTACACGGCTCGTGCCGGCAAGACGGATTGTCAGGTGCGGTGATGCGGCCAGTGCCGGGCCGGTCCGCAGCACGTCGGCCACCTGTAGCAGGTCGGCGCCGGACACCTCCAGGTCGGCGTCCACATAGAATCGCGGGAAGGTGGTGACCTCGGCGTCGCCAAGGTTCAGCGCGGCCGCCTTGCCGGCCTTCGCGGTCTCCACGCAGCGGACACCTCGGTCGCGGACCCGACGGGCGGTCTCGTCGGAGCAGCCGTTGGCGACCACGACGATCTCCAGGTCCTCGGGGGCGGCGCCGTCGGCGAGCCGGTCAAGGCAGCGGCCGATCACGGCCGCCTCGTTATAGGCCGGAATGACGACGCTTGCGCGCGCATGCTTATAGTGCGCCGGGGTGGCGGGGGTTTTTCCGCTCACCCGGTCGGCGCGATCTGACTGTTGCATGACAAAATCCACGGTCTGATCACCCCAGGCCGGCGCCGGCCCGCGCGACGCAGTCGTATTCAGGTAGGCGGGCGGCACACACGGTAGACCATCGTGACCGGACCGGGCGCGTGCGTGGGGACCCGACGACACTTCCCGTGGTGACGCCCGGCGCTGGCGATGAGAACTCTCGTGAACTACCAGAACTTAGGTGGACTAATGGTCGAATGTAATCTTGCGCTTCACTACAGCGGCGGCCTTGACGCGAACAAGTGGCGCGAGCGTCACGGTCGCGGCGAGGTTCCGGACGCTCTTCCGTATGGGTTCGATCGGTTGGCGCGCTATTCAGTGAAAGTCTCTCCGGTTAGCTTGCGGGTATCCCGGGACGCGTTCTTCGTTCGTGGTCCGCGTATTTTCGGCGGCTATGAGTGGGTGGAGACCGCGGCCTCCCGCCGAACGGTCGGTGGCTCGGACGTCGTCTTGTGCTGGGACGAGCGGGTCGGGGTCCCGGCGGCGCTGATGGCGGGAACGCGAAACCATCCCCCCGTCGTGACCGGCGTGATCTGGCTGGCCGATGTCGCCGGTCGACGGCCCGGCTCGCTGAAGATCGCCCGTTGTGCCCTGCGAAGGTCCAGCCGGATATTTACGCTTTCCACCRCCCAGATTCCGCCGCTCCGAACGCAGCTGGGCATTCCTGAAGGACGTTTCTCGCACGTCCTGTTCGGGGTCGACTCCACATTTTTCCGGACCTCTGTCAACCCTCCGAAGAAAGGGCTCGTGGTGAGTGTCGGAAATGATCGGCACCGCGACTTCGAAACGTTGATCCGCGGCCTGTCCCAGGGGTGGAGCAGGCTGGCGGAGCTGAGGCTGGCGGAGCTGAGACTCGAGCTGGTGACAGCCCGAAACGTGGCCGTGCCACCGTGGCTCGGCCGGCGTCGGAACCGTCTTACTCTTCCCGAGGTGAGCGATCTGTACAGGGCCGCGTCGATGGTGGTCGTCTGCCTCCGGCCCAATCTTCACGTGAGCGGCGTAACCGTCGTGCTGGAGGCGATGGCCAGTGGTCGTCCCGTCGTGGTGACCGATACCCCCGGCATCCGGGACTACGTCGATCACGGCCGTACCGGGATTCTCGTTCCGCCCTACGACACCGATGCGCTCGCTGAAGCGGTCGTGCATCTGGTGCTCGACCCGGACCGGGCGGCCGCGCTCGGTGCGGCCGCCCGCCTGGACGTCGAGCATCGCCTGAACACGGAAGCTCAGGCCCGCCGGTTCGCGACTTTGTTGAGAGAGCTCTAGCCCAGCCCGGAAAACGGAGAATCCGTGGTCAGGAGAAATACCGACAGATGGGCGTTCGGGACCGGCCGGGGTCCTCGGGCACCGACGGTTTCCTCGGTCGTGGTCGGACACCGGCATGTTTGAATGACGGTGTGGTTTCCGCTGCGTCGTCACCGCCGGCCGGTGAGCGGGGGTCATCCGGTCCCCCGCCGGGGGCGGGCCGGGCTGCGCGCCACCGGCGGGGACGAGCGGGGCGACGCCGGCTCATCGTGATGCTGTTCGCGGTGTTCCTGGCAGGTTTCACCGCGCTTACCCTTCGGCTGTTCGTATTCCCCGCCGCCGACGTGCCCGTCCAGGCGGACGCCATCGTCATGTTGGCGGGTCCGGGGGACAGAACCGGCAAGGCGATCGAGTTGGCCCGTACCGGTTACGCTCCCGTCCTCGTGATGTCCACCCCAGGGACGCGGGGGTGCTCGGCCCACGAGGCACCGAAGGCGGAGGTGATCTGCTTTTCTCCGCACCCGGTGACTACGCGGGGCGAGGCGCGGGCAGCCGCTGAGCTCGCCGCCCGACATGGCTGGACCAGGATCCTCTTCGTCACCGGCCGCGCGCAGGACACCCGCGCCCGCATCCGCATCAGCCGCTGCTTCCACGGTGATCTGCGGGTCACTGTGGTCGGTCCGCGTCGCCTCCGGGAATGGCCTTATGCGATCGCCTACGAGTGGGGCGCCCTCGCCAAGGCGCTGATCTGGCAGCGAAGCTGCTGACCCCGAGGAGCAGACCAGGAGACCGGGTGGGAATACTGGCCCACGTTGCGAGGATCCGGAATACGCCAGAAACGCCCGCCGGCCTGYGGTCGGATAACCAACCGAACGACAACCCGTCGTCTAGGGTGAGGCAGGAACTGGCGGCCGGGGCCAGCCGGCACGATTCGCGTTACGGCCGATGGCCGGACCACCACTGCCGACACAGATTACCTGGGTCACAGATTACCTGGGTCTGGAGAGGGAAATGGGCGTCGACGTCTCGATCCTGATCGTCTCGTACAACACCGGCGCGATGACGGCGGCATGCCTGGAGTCCTGTGCGGCCACGTCCGACGGCCTCGCGACCGAGATGATCGTCCTGGATAACGCCTCCACGGACGACTCCGTCTCGATCATCCGTGATCGGTTTCCCAGCGTGAACCTGATCGAGCAGAGGACGAACCTCGGCTTCGGTCGGGCGGTCAACCTCGCGGCTTCCCAGGCGAAGGGGGAGTACCTGCTCCTCCTCAACCCCGACACGGTGGTGCTCCCCGGCGCGGTCGCGAACCTGCTGGACTTTGCGCGGGCCAACCCTAGGCACGGCATCTACGGCGGTCGCACCCTCGGTCCAGACCACACCGTCGACCCCAGGTCGTGCTGGGCTGTTCCGACCGTCTGGAGCCATGTGTGCTTCGGCCTCGGACTGTCCACCGCCTTCCGGCGTTCGGCCCTGTTCGATCCCKAATCGATGGGACCGTGGCCTCGCGACACGGTTCGGACCGTGGGGGTGGTGACGGGCTGCCTGCTGCTCATCCCACGCGCGCTGTTCGAGCAGCTCGGTGGCTTCGACTCCCGTTTCTTCATGTACGGCGAGGACGTCGACCTGTCGATCCGGGCCCGCCGGGCCGGYCTGGATCCCGTGATCACACCCGCCGCGGTCGTGGTTCACCATGGCGGTGCGTCCTCCGCCGGATGGGCGGACAAGCACGTGCTGGTGATGACGGGCAAGGTGACATTGGCGCGGACCCATTGGACCGGGTGGCGCCGGACGGTGTGTCTGGCGATGCTGGTCCTCGGGGTGGCGCTGCGGGCGGCCCTCGCCACGGTAATCGGCCGGCCGGCCGGCACCGGGAGCGGCGGCTGGCGCGTCGTATGGACCCGGCGGGCCGACTGGCGGGCCGGCTATCCGCCCCTTCCGCCAGCCTAGAATGCGCCGGACCGCCGCAGCACGGCGCTAACAGTCCGGGCGATGATGGCGAGGTCGAGCATGATCGACCAATTCTCTACGTAGTAGAGGTCGAGTCGCACCCCGTCCCGCCAGGGCAGTTCTGAACGCCCATTCACCTGCCACAGTCCGGTCAGGCCGGGCTTGACCTTGAATCGACGGTGGACGGAGTCGTGATATTGAGCGACCTCTGCCGGCAGCGGCGGCCGCGGCCCCACCAGCGACATCTCGCCGCGGAGGACGTTGACGAGTTGCGGCAGCTCGTCGATCGACAGGTGCCGTAGCGTTCGTCCGACCCGAGTGACGCGGGGGTCGTCGCGAATTTTGAAAAGTGGTCCGTCGGCCTCGTTGCGCTCCTCCAGCGCTGCCCGGCGCCGTTCGGCATCCACGTACATCGTCCGGAACTTGAGGATCTGGAACTCGCGGCCGTCCTTACCCACCCGGGTCTGGCGAAACCATGCCGGTCCGGTGCTGTCAACCTGGATGGTCAACGCGACGAGAAGCAGCAGCGGGGACAGGGTAACGAGGGCCACGGCGGCAAGGACCCGGTCGAAGATGTCTTTGGCCACCTTTCGCCAACCGGTATAGACCGGGCTCTCCACGTGTAGCAGGGGGAGACCGGCGATCGGCCGCAGGGATACCCGCGGCCCGGCGATTCCGGCCATGCTCGACGCGATGACAAGATCGACACCGGTCCCCTCGAGGTCCCAGGCGATCCGCTTGGCGGCTTCGATGTTGACCGCCACAGACGAGGCGACCACCACCGTGTCGGCCATGGCGCGGGCGACGGTGGACCGCAGCGCCGGCAGGGCGCCGAGGACGGGAAAGGGAGAATAATCGGCCGAGTAGTCGTCCTGCCGGGGTAGACATGCGCCGACGATCTCGAATCCGGCTGCGGGTTCATATCGGAGCTCGCTGACGAGTTCGGCCACCGTGCTACGGTCGCCGACGACGACGACCCGGTGGCGGGCACGGCCGGCCCGCCGAGCCGCCACCAGCCGTCGGCGGGCGAGCATCCGACCGGTAATCAGCAGCAGTAGCCCCAGCGGCAGGACCACCAGACAGAACCCGCGAGCGACTTCTGCGCGCAGGACGTAGGAGAGGATCGCCGTCGTGCCCCACAGTCGGAATGTCGCGACGCTGATCCGCCGGTATTCCTCGGTTCCGATGCCCAGATATTTCGTCTGATAGGTGTCGGCGGCGCCGAGCATGGCGATCCAGCCCAGTCCGATACCTATCGCGACGGAAAGATATGACGCCCCGTGGACGGTTGGGTTCGCATTCATGCCGAACCGGAGGAGATAGGAACAGGTAAGCGCGACCGTGATTGCCGTGGCATCGATGATGAAGATTCTGGCGGTCAGCCTGACCTTCCACTCCGGCGGCCCGGCTGCCGGCGGCTCTGGTTGCCGTTGTCGCGGAATAGCCGGGACGGTCGYGTCCCGGGGCGTGGCYRCCACCGACGAGAGCACCGCGGGGTCCTCGTCCCGCCCCCCGGTCGAGTCAGACACCTCGGGCCTTCGTCGTGCGGTGTCCCCGGCCTTGGCCATATTGGTTGTTCTCCGCTCCATCGGATGGCAGTGGGTGTTCATAGTTGCTGCTGGATTGGACCTGGAACGATCCTTCTTCCGTAGCCAGCGAAGGTGAGCCAGTCGGTGAGCAGCCCCAGCGACCCGCCGGTCGTGGCGAACGTACGCACCTCAGTGGTCGCGCGTCCAGAACCCCGTCTGGACACCTCGTCTGAACGTGTATCGCTGCCGCGACCGTGTCCCGGTGAACGCATCCGCTGGCCATGCCCCGACCGRCCGGGGAAACGGTTGAGCCGCCGGTTGCGTGCCATCCGCCGCCGGCGATGAGGAAATATCCCGACCCCCGTCGGCGACACGCCAGCATCCCGGGTTTCCAGAGCTATCAACATCCATTATCTAGAGTCACGGCGCGTGACGAGCGCGTGGTCGGAAGCTCGGCAGGACGAAATTCCACCGTGGTCCACCGACTATCCAGGTCTGTCCAGGGGGGCGTCCTTGTCTGGTTCGGGTGATTCGCCATCGGTAAGTGTGGTGATTCCGGCGCTCAACGAGGCGCGGAATCTGCGGGAAGTATTCGGCCGACTTCCGGTGGACGCCGAAATAATCCTGGTGGACGGGAACTCCACCGATGACACCGTCCGACTGGCCCGCGAGCTACGCCCCGACGTGGTCGTCGTCCGCCAGACCCGATACGGCAAGGGCAACGCCATGGCCTGCGGCTTTGCCGTGGCATCGGGGGACATCGTGGTCACGCTCGACGCCGACGGCTCGGCCGACCCGGCCGAGATACCCTCCTTCGTCGCGGCCCTCGTCCAGGGCGCCGACTTCGTCAAGGGAACCCGATTCGCCCACCGTGGCGGCAGCAACGACATTACCCTGCTGCGTACTCTTGGAAATCTCTTCTTCTGTCATCTGGTCAACCTGCTCTTCCACCGCCGGTTCACCGACCTGTGCTACGGCTACAACGCATTCCGGCGAGATTGTCTGCCGATGCTCGGGCTGATGCCGGGAGAAACCGACGGCATTCGGCGGCATGGCGACGGCTTCGAGATCGAAACCTTGATCACCCTCCGTGCGACCAAGGCCTGCCTGCGGGTCACCGAGGTCGGCAGCTTTGAGCACAAGCGCCTTCACGGCGCGAGCAACCTGAATGCGGGCCGGGATGGTATGCGCGTCCTGCGGACCATCCTCKTCGAATGGTCGGAAAACCTTACCGCCCGGTCACGAAACCGCGCCAGGTGGGACGGCATGCTGCTCAGCAGTCCCGGTCAACCGGTATCGACCATCGTCAGCCAGCGACGTCCGGGCGACCTTCCCCATGGCCGGCGCAGGACAACCGGCGCGACGGAATACGCGTGATGACCCCCCCGGCCGGCCCGCGGCTCTCGGTGGTCATCTGTGCCTATACCGAACGGCGCCGGCACGATCTGCAGCGCGCGGTGACCAGCATCGCCGAACAGACCAGGAAGGCCGACCAGCTGATCCTCGTCATCGACCACAATGACCGGTTGCGCCGGTGGGCCGAGGCTGCGTACCCCGGTGCCACCGTGATCCCCAACACCGGCCGCCGTGGCCTGTCCGGTGCCCGCAACTGCGGCGTCGGGGCCGCCACCGGCGACGTGGTCGCCTTCCTGGACGACGACGCCCACGCCGAGCCGGACTGGCTGGCCCAGTTGGCCGCCCACTACACCGACCCCCGGGTCGCCGGGGTCGGCGGTGCCGCCATGCCGGTGTGGCCGCACCGCCGACCCCGCTGGTTCCCCCCCGAGTTCGACTGGGTGGTCGGATGCAGCTACGTCGGGCTGCCGACCGACACGGCTGCGGTCCGTAACCCGATCGGAGCGGGGATGTCGTTCCGGCGGGCCGTGTTCGATCGCGTCGGCGGGTTCACCGAGGGGCTTGGGCGGGTCGGCACCACACCGCTGGGCTGCGAGGAAACCGAGTTCGGTATCCGCCTTCAGGCGATCCTCCCGGACGCTGTCGTCCGCTACGAGCCACGGGCACGGGTCTGGCACCAGGTAACCGGCGACCGGGCCTCCCTGCGGTACTTCCTGGCACGCTGCCATGCCGAAGGCCTGTCCAAGGCCGCGGTAGCCGACCGGGCCGGGGCGGACGCGGCGCTCGCCACCGAACGGCAGTACCTGAGGCGGACGCTGCCCCGAGCACTGGCTCGTGACCGCCACAGCCTGGGCACCTGGCCGCGAGCCGGGGCCGTGCTGGTCGGCACCGGGTCCACGGCCATCGGCTACGCACGCGGCCGGCTACGCCTCGCCGCCGGCCGGCGTGACACGCCACGTCAGCCGATCCCGTCGGAGGTAGCTGTGATCCCGATTCTGCTGTACCACTCGGTGACCGATTATCCGGTGGCGAGCTATCGACGTTGGACGGTCGATACCGCAACCTTTGTCCGCCATCTCACCCTCATTGCCGGTTCCGGCCGGGTACCGCTGACGGTGTCCGAGTATGTCGAACGGAGGCGGCACCAGACCCTGCCTCCGCGACCGGTCCTCATCACCTTCGACGACGGATTCGCCGACAACCTGGCCGCCGCTCGTGAGGTCGTCGCGCACGGGCTCACCGCGACCTGCTACGTCGTCACCGACTGGATCGGCCAGGTCGGCATGCTGCGCGGCGCCGACCTGCGGACCCTGGCCGGCCTCGGGGTCGAGATCGGTGGTCACAGCCACACCCATCCCCGGCTCGACGAGCTTCGCCCCGACGAGGCGCGCCGGGAGATCAGCGACTGCAACGCCCGGTTGACCGCTGCGATCGGCGCACCGGTGGGCTCCTTCGCCTACCCCCACGGCAATTACGACCATGCCGTTCGGCGGCTCGTCGGGCAGGCCGGCTTCACGTCCGCCTGCGGGGTGCGCAACATGATGTCGCACGGCGCCGACGACCCGTTCGCCCTTGCCCGACTGACCGTGACGGTCGACACCCCGGACCGGCAGATCAGGGCGTGGCTGGACGGGGCCGGCCGCGCGGCCCCCGCTCGGGAGTTGCTGCGTACGCGGGGCAGCCGGCTCTCCCGTCGAACGAGGGCTCGGCTCCTCGGCCCGCGTCTACCCTACCGACCAATCGTCACCGATCTGCCCGTACCAGCCGATCTGCCCGTACCAGCCGTCCCGGCGGCGTTCGGGGAGGTGCGGCCGTGACCACCACGCCGCCGGCCATGATGCTGCCGGGCGACGGTCCGATCGCGCTGCACGAGGTAGAACTGTCCGCGCCGCTTCCGGTGCTCACCGGTGACGGGCCGGCACAGGTGCTGGTCCGGCTGCACGGCCGTCCCCTGGGGGTGGTCGCTGCGACGCTGTCCCCGGCCGGCCTGCGCCCGGACCAGCTCGCCGGCCGGGTCATGGACAGACTCGGGCCGGACGTGGCCGCCCACCTGACCGCGGACGGGCTCGCGGTTCCCGAAACGGTCCCGATCGACGGAGTTGTGACGTCAGACGTCTGCCGGCCGGTGCTCCCCGCCGAGCTCGCCGGGACCGTCGTCGTGACAAGCTGCGTCGCCTCCCCCTCGCTGGCGGCCACGCTCGCGGGAATCCTGGCGCAGTCCGTGCCAGCGCAGGAAATCATCGTGGTCGACAACCGGCCGCGCACGAGCGGCATCCGCGAACAGCTCAGTCGGATGGCCGGCGAGGTGCGCTACGTCGCCGAGCCAGAGAGGGGGCTTTCCCGGGCCCGCAACGCCGGACTGGCCGCCGCGACCACACCGGTGGTCGTCTTCACCGACGACGACGTCGAGGTCGACCCGCGCTGGTTGGAGTTCCTCCTGTCCGGGTTCGCCGCCGGCTCGGGTGTCGTCGACGAGACGGTGGGGTGCGTCACCGGGCTGATCCGGCCACTGGAGCTCTCAACCCCGGCGCAGGTGTGGTTCGAGCAGTTCGGCGGCTTCGGCAAGGGCTTCGTCGGACGCCGGTTCGACCGCACCGAAAATCGATCAGGCGACCTGCTCTATCCCTATACCGCGGGCGTGTTCGGCAGCGGCGCGAACAGCGCTTTCCGGACTGATACGCTGCGTCAGCTTGGTGGTTTCGACGAATTTCTCGGCACGGGCACCGCGGCCCGCGGTGGCGAGGATCTCGACATCTTCCTGTCCGTGGTGCGCAGTGGCCACGTCCTGGTCTACGAGCCGGCCGCGCTGATCCGCCACCTGCACAAGCGGACCACTGTCGAACTGCGGCGCCAGATGTACGACTACGGGGCCGGCCTCGGGGCGATGGTCACCAAACGCATCGCGACTCAACCCGCCGAACGCCTCCAGATCGCCCGTCTCGTCCCCGGCGGCCTGCATCATCTTCTCCACCCACGCAGCAGCAAGAACGCCGGCAAATCCCGTGACTATCCCCGGTCCCTGACCTTGATCGAGTTGGTCGGTGTGGCCCGAGGGCCGGTCGRCTATGCCGCCAGCCGGGCCCTCGCCCGGCGCCGGCAGCGCGATCTTCCTCATGACCACGCACCGACTCCCGGTGCTCCCCCCGCCCCCTTTCCCAGGGCGCCCATCCCCGAACCGCGGATCTCCACCGTGACCACTGGAGCGCAACCATGAGCAGCGTGTACGCCCGCCGAACAACGCAGGCGGCGCTCGTGGCGGTAACCGTGATGCTCGCCTTTCTTGTGGTCTGCCGAACAGATTCTCCGGTACGGGTCCTGCTCGCCGTCCCCGCCGCCTTCCTCCTTCCCGGGGCCGCCGTGCTGGCCAGGCTCCCGGTCGACGGGACGGCGGCATGGATCGGGCTTGCCGTCGCCATCAGCCTTRCCGTCGACGTCCTGACCAGCATGCTCATGGTCTGGTCGGGATGGTGGCACCCAGCCGTGATGCAGTCCGTCGTGGGACTTGCCTGCTGCGCGGTCCTCATCCACAGCCTGCGCGCGGAGCTGCGCGCCCAGCCGCGCGCCCGGCCGCGCGCTGACGGGAAGGTGCGAGGGCGTTGACCGGCAGACCGCTGCTTCCGCCGGAGATACCGGATCCCCGGCTCGGCCAGAACGCGGCTTCCCAGCCCCACGCCGCGGCTGCCCGGGCCCGCCTGCGCTCGGTCCGTCAAAGACGGCCCGAGGACCCCGGAATCCGGCGGCCGGCGCGGTTGTCAGGCCCCTTCGCGACGGGCCTTCGCTGGCTGTTTCCGCTGGCGGTCGGCATCACCCTCTGGGGGCTGTCACTGCGGTGGATCCACGTCGAGAACCTCACCGACTACGGTCTCCCGCCGGCACTGCCCATCGCCTGGTACGTCGGCCTGGGCGTGCTCCTGCTCGGCGCTGTCGGCGCCGTCGGGCGGGCCCGCTTCCAGCCGTTCATCGCGGCGGCCTACCTGCTTGCCTGCATTCTCGTGCTCTACGGCACCCTTCCGCTCATCCTGGACGTTCCGCACTACCCCTGGGTGTACAAGCACATCGGCGTGGTCCGCTATATCGAGCAGCATGGCGGCGTCGACATCGACATCGATATCTACCACCGATGGCCCGGCTTCTTCGCCGGTACCGCGGTCTTCGGCTCGCTTGCCGGCCGACCCAACCCGATCGCCTTCGCCGCCTGGACCGAGGTCTTCTTMACCGGCATCGACGCCCTTCTCGTCTGGGCGGCCACCAGGACGCTGCTTCGCGAGCCACGGATCGCTGCGGGCGCGGCACTGGTCTTCGTCGTGACGAACTGGGTCGGGCAGGACTATTTCGCCCCCCAGGCCCTCAGCCGGACGCTGGCCCTCGCCCTGTACCTGGTGCTCCTGCGGCAACTCCRCACCGGCGCGCCGAGGGCCATCCTGCGGCGGACCGTGCGGTCCGCCGGAGTCCACAGCAGAAGGCCGCCGCTGCGCTTCGCCGCCCCGCCAGGCCCAACCTGGCCGCTGCCGGTGGCGGTCGGCGTCGTGCTGCTCCTGGACGGGGCGGTGGTGGTCAGCCACCAGTTGACCCCGTACCTGCTCCTCCTCGGAGTCGGTGCGCTGACCGCGGCCGGGCTTGTGCGGCCGCGGTGGGTGGTGGTCGCCATGGCCGGTCTGACGATCGCCTATCTGATCCCGCACTTCGCCTATGTTCAGGATCATTTCGGGGTCTTCAGCAGTCCCGACCCGTTCGCGAACGCCCGGTCAGAGGAGCCGCCGCTTCCTTCGTCGGGGAAGCTGGCCAAAACCACCGGACTGATCCTGACCGGCACGGTCTGGGCGCTGGCCGGAGTCGGCGGGCTGCGCCGGCTGCACCGCGGTGACGGCCGGGTGCTCCCGCTCATCCTGCTGAGCATCGCACCGGGCGTCATCCTGTTCGGGCAGAGCTACGGCGGTGAAAGCATCCTGCGGGCGATTCTGTTCTCCCTGCCCTGGTGCGCGCCGTTGGTGTGCTGCGCCGTCGCGCCGATGACCGGGCGGTGGCGACGGCGGCACGTCCTGGCGGGCTGCGGCGGGATTCTCCTCCTCGCCACGCTCTTCATGCCCGCCTTCTTCGGGAAGACGGAACTGAATCTCATGAACGCCGACGAGGTCCAGGCCGGTGATTATCTGTACGCGCACGCCCGGCCCGGGTCGGTGGCCGTGCTGACCGGGGCCACCTTCCCGAGCCGCTACGGGGCTCGATATCCCGAGGTGGACGATGTCCTGATCACCGACACCTTCGGCGAGYGCGCAATCAGGCCATCGACGGTGAATGCCGTGGCCGACTTCATCGGAACGTACCCGGGACGGGGTTACCTCGTTTTCTCGACGGCACAGGAGGTGTATGACCGTGTATACCGGACGGCGACCGCCGGTGCGCTGCGGGCGGTGGAGACGGCCGTCCGCTCCTCGCCGCGGTTCCGCCTCTGGTACGCGACCCGGAACACCCGTATCTACGAACTCGCCGGATAGCACCTGGACCCTGCCGCGGCCCCGTTCGCCGCGGACTCTGCCGCTATCGGCGAACGGGGCCGCCGGCCAGAGCGGTGCCCAGAGCGGTGCGCTGTACCGCAACGGCATGGCGTTGGCGATGAGCGGCGGCCTCTCGTCGTTGGTGGGCAGCCTCTACTGGGTGCTGGCCGCCCGGCAGGCCGACCGGCCGTCGGTCGGCGAGGCCACCGCCCTCATTTCGGCCCTCACCGGTCTGTCCTACCTGTGCCAGCTGGGCCTGGGGGGCGCATTGACCGCCTTCCTGCCGCAGGCGGGGGGCCAGGCGCGCCGCCTGGTCGTCGGCGCCTACGCCGGCGCGGCCGGCCTCAGCCTGCTGGTCGGTTTGAGTTTTGCCTTGCTGGCCGCCCRGATGAGCCCGGCTCTCGCAGTTCTCCAGTCACCCCGGATCGCCCTCTTCTTCGCCATCTCGGTGGCGATCTGGTCGCTGTTCGCACTGCAGGACAACGTCTTCACTGGCCTGCGGAAGGCGGTCGTCGTACCGATCGAGAACACCGCTTACAGCGTCGTCAAGCTCATTCTGCTCGTCACCTTCGGTGGCGGGGTGAGCGGACTGGCATTGTTCACCTCCTGGGTGATGCCCGCGGCGGTAGCCGTCATACCGGCGTCGGTCATGCTGCTGGTGTGGCTGCGACCCGCCGGACGTGCGCCAAGCCCACCCGGGCTGGCCGCGGACTTCCGAAAATACCTGGCCGGCGACTCGCTGGCGGAGCTGGTGTCCCAGCTCAGCACGACGCTCCTGCCGATGATTGTCATCGCCCGGATCGGGGCGACGGAAGGGGCCGCGTTCGGAATCAGTTGGTTGATCATATGCACGGTCGACGAAATCCCCTGGAGCCTCGGGACCTCGCTCACGGTCGAAGGCGCGCAGCCCGGCGCCGACTCTCGCCGCCTCCAACGGGCGATGCTGCGCCGCATTCTCCCGATTGTTATCGGAATCGTCCTCGMCCTCATCGTCGCCGCGCCGCTTGTACTGGCTCTCTTCGGCCCCTCCTACCGGGCCGACGCGACCACTGTGCTTCGACTGCTGCTGTTGGGCTCGGTCGCCCGCACAGTCGTCATCCTGGAGCTGTGCACGGCCCGCGCGCAGCGGAGGGCCGGGTGGCTCGTGTGTATCGAGGCGCTGCTGGCGGTGCTGGTGCTGCCCAGTCTCTGGCTGCTGGGTGGGAGCCTGGGACTGGCGGGGGTCGGCCTGGCCTGGTTCGGATCACAGACCGCGACCGCGTGTGTGGTGCTCGCCGCGGGTCGAACCGGCGATGACCAGGTCGACTCGCCACCCTACCGCGGCTTCTCCGCCCGCCCACAGGTCAGCACCGGAAAGCGCGCGTCCTGAACATCGAGATCCTTGCGACTGACGTCGCCGACTGCCAGACCCAACAACGCCGAGACACCGGCCAGGACGTTTCCGAAACCCTCCACCGTGGCCTCGATCCCGACTCGGGCGAGTTCGGCGCGAAGACCCGGCGGCGTCCAGCGCCACTTGTCGTCGGCCCCGTCGTCCACGTCAATACGTCCCAGTGCCGGAACCGAGATCAACAGGACGCCGTTCGGTCGAAGCGACCGCCACAGATTCTCCAGACAGCAGCCCGGAGAGGTGTACTGAAGGACCTGAGTGAGAATCACACAGTCGAACTCGGCGGCGGGCAGACTGTCCGCGACATCGAGGTCGACATGAAGATCGGCATGATGGTTCGTCTTATCCCGGTCGATGATCGTAATCCGACCCGGAGTTCCGAACCGCGAGCTGTATTCCGCGTTTTTGACCTCCAGTACATGCCCCCGGATATCGTTGGCATGCCGACTGATCCACTGTTCGATATAGTGCCGGTCGACCGGCAGCCCGCGGTCCCATCCGTAACGGTCGCTGAACGGTCTGACCCGTTTCATGTTCCCCCACGACACCCGGAGCCCAGGCGCGTTCCGCAGCGTCCAGTACGCCATCTGCCGCACCACTTGCGGCRATCGCCGGTAGTAGCCGAGAGCCCACTCCGGCGGGAATCTCTCCCGCTCGACCGCCGGGTTCCCCGCCCTGGGCCTGTCACGTTGCATCACGTCACGCGTCACAGCCTTTCCGGTCGTCGTCACCGCCAGGCGGCCGTTTGCCGCTCCCGGGCGTAGAGCAACGGTCCGGCGGCGTAGYCGGCGAACTCCCGCAGCAGGGCACCCTTCGGGGCCTGGACCCGCCCGTCGAGCCGCTGGCTCGTCGCATGGCCGATGCGGGCCATCCCACGCAGGCCTCGTGGGATGCGACGTACCACCTCACCCCGGGTCGACCGCTGGAGAAGCAGCTTGGCCAGGAAGGCCGTGAAACCGGAGCCGTAGCCGAACATCTGAGCGAGCAGCGCCGCGTCGTCGGCGCGGTGGTGATGCCAGACGAAGGCGGCTGGTTCGTACGCGATCGCTCGRCCCGCCCGCAACATGCGCACGAAGAGATCGAGGTCCTCGCCGCCCCGGCTCCTGGTGCCCGCTCCCAACGCCTCGTCGAAGCCACCCAGGTCCCGCAGGAACGCGACGTCGAACCCGACATTCGCGCCGGTGCCGACGAAACCTATATAGGGGTACAGCGGACCGTGCCGCTCGTTGTCGGCGAGGTCGAAAAGCACCGGCTCGCAGCGGGTGGACCAGTACGACGCCCGGGCGTCGAAGTAGACTTCGGCCGCGCTCACGATGCTCGCCGTGCAGACGAGTCCCGTGACGCACGCAACGTCCGGCCGGCGCCGGAAACCCCGAACCAGCCCGTCGATCCAGCCGGGGTCAACCGAGACGTCGTCGTCGGTATAGGCGACGTACACCCCCCGCGCCAGCGCGAGCCCGCGGTTGCGGGCGCGGGAGAGACCCGGGCGTGGTTCGGGGACATAGCGGAATCGTTCGTCGGTGGCCGAAAACGAGTCGACGACCCGCTTCGTGGCGTCGCTCGACGGGGCATTGTCCACGATGAGGAACTCGACGGCCGGATAGGTGACCTCCGTGAGTCGACGCAGGCAGTTGGCCAGGATCTCACTGCGGTCTCTGGTGGCGACGACGACGGAGACGAGATCCGTGGAATCGAGATCGGTGGATTGAACCTTGTTCGGGCAGGCCTCGGTGGCCGCGGCAGGCCTGGTGCGGGCGTCGAGGCGCTCGAGCGGGCGGAGACCCTCGCCGACCAGGTGATCGTTGATGCGCCCGCCGAACTCCGACCAGACCCTGCCGAGCAGCTCATCGACGTCGATGCCGGTGGCCGTCCTGGCGGCCGCCGCGTAGCCGAGCGGCTCACCGTGCAGCAGGGCGAGGACCCGCGCACGTCGCTGACGGTCGCGTGGCGGCACGACCGAGCGCACGACGCCCCCGGCCGACACCTCGAGCTCACAGCACCAGATACCCTCGTCGGCCGCGGCTGGGCCGGCCGGGGACTCCCGATTCCCGTGCAGGTTCATCCGACGCTCCTCGCCTCGTGATCTTCGGCCTCGTGATCTTTGGTGTGTCCGCGGATCGTCCGTTGGACCGGGAGAACTCGACGCAATGCCCCACCCAGTTCCCGCTCGATGTCGGGACGGATGTCGGGACGTCGGTAAACCTGCGATCTGCGCACCGTCTCGACGAGCGCATCAACGCGGGTATGGCGCTCCACCTCGATCCTGGGCAGGGCATAGCGGTCCTGAGCCGTGGGGAAGGCGCGCCGAGTTTGCAGCGCGAACGCCGCGTCGTATCCCGCCTTCTTCACCATCATGCGCACGCGCGCGTCATGTTCCCCGTAGGGATAGGCGAACAGGCGTGGCACGGGCAGCCCGATGGCCGCGAGGTCGCCGCGCGCCGCGGAAAGATCGTCCCACAGGCCGGCCCCACTCATCCTCGTCAACTGCCCGTGAGTGCGGGAGTGCGCCGCCACTTCCCAGCCTTCCTGGTGAAGGGCACGCAGCCGGCTCGCGTCGAGGAGCGRCAGCCTGGCGGCGCCGTTCACCGCATCCCACCTGTTCCAACCGCCGATCTCTTTCGTGACCACGAAAACCGTCGCGGGAATACCAAGTTCCCGAAGGACGGGCACGGCGTGTTCGAACAGACTCGAATAGGCGTCGTCGAAGGTGAGGACCAGCGACTGATGCCGGGCGGGCCGGCCGTCGAGATGATGCAGGAGTTCATCGACCCCGACGAAGGTGAAGCCGGCGCCCAGCAGGGCTGTCAGCTGGGCCCGGAACTGTGGCGGGGGAACCGCATACCTACTCAGCAGGGGATCCGACACGTCCTCTATCGCATGATAGGCAAGGATCCGCAGGCCAACGTCCGGTGCGTGCAGGAGACCGCCGCGCTGGTGGGTTCCCCGCCAGTAGGAGCAGTCGCGTAGTCCCAGGAACATCCATCTGGTGGGCCGGTCCACCTTCCCGGCGCTGACTCTTCCGAGCACGAGACCCGCCGGGACGCGGGACGCCCAGGGCGGTGCCGCCGCCGCGGCCCTGGTGAGGCTTCCTCTGATCGTCTTCCCGCCATGCTGGGCAAAGAGCAGGTCACCGAGACCCGGATGTTTTCGGGAAAGCGCGGCATCGGCCTGCCCGGCCTGCGTCCACTGCCTCAGGTGCGCCTCGGGCGAAACGACGTAACGCTGGTAGGAGACGGCGTCGGCGGCGAATCGAACCCGCGCACCGCTCTGCAGCAGCCGGTAGAGGAAGTCGGTGTCCTCACCGCCGAAGCTGCCGCCGGCGGTAAAACCCGTGTCGAAACCGCCGAGCCTGGCGAAGGTCGACGCCCGCATCGACACCTGCCCGGAGAGCAGGTCCGCGACGGTCAGCCGCCCGTCCGACCGCAGCAGCCTCCGGCGGCGTGCCCGGGCCCACCGGTCGACTCCGTAGGTGAGCACCGTAGGAGGCGAGGCGGGGTGCATCGGGATGTGGCCGACCACGGCGTCGGCGCCGGCGGCGAGAAGCCGCTCATGCTCGACGAGGAGCCGCCGGTCCGCCGCCATGTCGTCGTCGAGAAAGAGGATGAACTCGCCGAGCGCGCCCGCGGCGCCACGGTTTCTCGCTGCGGCCGCGCCCGCGTTCTCCTGCCACAGGATTCGCTTGGAGAACGGCAGAGAGACAGCCTGGAGAGCCTTCTCAGTGCCATCCGTGGAACCGTCGACGACGACGATCAATTCGCAGGGCCACGGCATATCGAGATACCTGAGTTCCGCAATACTCTGCAATACCACGTCTCGGCGGTTGTATGTCGGCATCACAATGCTGAACCGGACCGAACGCCCATTACGGGCGGGCTGCCCCGCCGAATGGTCCGGGATGTCCACGCTCGGTTTCTCACGGTAGCTCATCGCGAATTCCACCGAGCCAACCCGGATGACGCTCGCCCCATGGGCCTGACTCTAGTTCGAGCCGGTCGGTGCGGCGGGACGCGACCCGCGGTCGTGTCGTCCAGGCAGATCAACCTCACGATCGCGTTCCACGAGCGCGGATAACGCTACGCGGCACGCAGCGGCAGAGCCCGGTCCCGGTCACCGGCAACGTACCCGGTCGCTTCCTTCGTTTTCTTCACACCGTTGATGCGAAGTAATCCCATGGCGGGTAGTACCAGGGTTAGTAATCCCAGGGCAAGGTTCCTGGGGATGGTCATGGTGTGTGGGCGATTGCGAACTCCCTCGACCGAGGCGTCGCCTGACCGGGGCGCCGCTACTGGGCACCCAGTAGCGGCGCCGCTACCGCGCATCCGGCCGGCGGGGCTGGTCGCGCAGGCGTTCCAGCGCCCGCCGGTCGCGCTTCGTCGGCCGCCCGGCGCCCCGATCGCGCACGGCCACCACCGGCGGCACCTCGCGCGCGACCGGCGGGCTGCGGTCGACGAAGGACTCCGCGGCAACGGGCGCGCCGACCCGCCTGTGCGGGATCCGGGTGACGACGACGACCCGCTCGTGCCCGGGCTGGCGCACCCGGATCTCGTCGCCGGCCCGCACCGGATGGGCCGGCTTGACCCGCTCGCCGTTGAGGCGGACATGGCCGGCGCGGCAGGCGGCGGTCGCCTGCGATCGCGTCTTGACCAGGCGCACGCACCAGATCCAGGTGTCGATCCGGGCGGTTCCCGCCGGCGACGTCATAGGCGTGGGCGACGTCATAAGTCTGACTGTACGAATCGACCGGCCGACCTGTCGTCGTTCGGGGACGGTCAGGCGGTGACGATCGACCTGCGTGGCGGTAGCAGGGCGCTCGTGACCGCCGCGACCGTGCCGGCGCCGGGACCGGCGTCGGTGAGAGCCGCGACGGAGTCAATGGGGTGGGAAGGCCGTGACGGGCCCGGTGATCGACAGCCGCACGCGGGTGCCGGGTTCGGGAAGCTGGCGCCCCGGCACCCGCGCCGTCACGGTGCGGCCGGACCGGTCGAGCCGGAGCTGGACGGTGGCGTCGTGGCCGAAGTACCGCACCTCGGTGACCCGGCCGACCACCACGTTCCGCTCCTTGTTCCGCTCCTTGTTCCGCTCTTCGTTCCGCTCTTCGTTCTCGTTTCGGTCCTGGCTCTCGTGCTGGTTCTGGTTCTCGTTCTGGTTCTCGTTCTGGTTCTTGTCGCCGTCCGCCGCGGCGAGGAGCCTGATCTGTTCCGGCCGGACGAGCAGGCGCGCCTCGCCCTGGGGAGACCCGGGCCGGACGGCGAGTTCGCCAAGGTCGCAGGAGGCGGTGAGCCCGGTGACGACGGCGGGCATGAACACGGCGGCGCCGACGAAGGCCGCGACGGTCGGGTTGCCGGGTGAGGCGTAGACGCCCTGGGGCGTGCCGGTCTGGGCGATGCGACCGGCGGCYATGACGGCGACCTGGTCGGCCAGTGACAGCGCCTCGTTCTGGTCGTGCGTGACGAGCAGCGCAGTGGTCCGGTTGGCACGCAGCGCTTCGACGACGGCGCGGGCGGTGTTCAGGCGGAGCCCCGCGTCCAGGGAGGAGAACGGCTCGTCGAGCAGCACCAGGGACGGCCGCGGGGCCAGGGCCCGCGCCAGCGCCACGCGCTGCTGCTGGCCGCCGGAGAGCTGATGAGGGAACCGGCGGGCCAGGCTCGCGTCCAGCCCGACGAGGTCGAGCAGCTCGGCGGCCCGCCCGGCGGATCGGCGTTCGGCGCGGGGCAGGCCGAACCCGATGTTGGCCGCGACGTCCACGTGCGGGAACAGGGCACCTTCCTGCGGGACGTACCCGACCCGCCGCCGCTGGGCGGGAACGCTGCGACCGGGGCCGAACACCCGTTCGGCGCCGAAGTCGATCGTCCCGCCGTCCGGGTCGCCGAATCCCGCCACCAGCCGTAGCAGGGTGGTCTTGCCGCAGCCCGACGGCCCGAGCACGGCCGTCACACTGCCGTCGGGCACTCGCAGATCGATCCCGGCGAGGGCTGTCGTGGCGCCGAACCGTTTGGTGACCTGGCTGACACTCAGCGCTGTCACGTGCTTCTCCTAGCAGAACGGGTGAGCAGGAAGGTCGCCGGGGTCGACAGCAGCACCATCAACCCCGCGTAGGGGGCGGCCGCGCCGTAATCGACGTCGCGGACGTTGCTCCAGAACTCGGTCGCCAGGGTGTCGGTGCCGGTGGGTGACAGCARCAGGGTCGCGGTGAGTTCGGTGACCACAGCGAGGAACACCAGGATGGCGCCGGCGCCGACGCCGGGGGCGATCAGCGGCAGGGTGACCCGCAGCCAGGCCCGCGTCGGGCGCAGGCCCAGGGCGTGTGCGACGTCGTCCAGGACGGGTGGCGCCTGCGCGATCGCGCCCCGTACCGCCACCGTGGCCCGCGGCAGGAACATGATCGCGTAGGCGGCGATCAGGAGGGTGGTGGTCTGGTACACGGCCGGCAGGATGTGCAGCGATACCGTGACGAGAGCGAGCGCCACCACGATGCCCGGCAGCGCGTTGGCCGTGTAGGTGCTGCGTTCAAGCAGCGTCCCGATCCGGCCCGGGTGGCGTACCGCGAGCCACGCCACCGGAAGCGCCAACAGGACGGTGCACAGCGCGCCGGCGAGGCCGAGTCCGGCCGCGGTCGCGGCGGCGGTGGCCAGTTCGACGGCGGGGAAGGCGGCGGAGGCACCCACCAGCAGCCAGCGGACGAGGCTCACCAGCGGCACGCCGAGCGCCAGGCCCACGACCGCGCCGAGCCCGCCGACGGCGGGGGCGGTGAGCCGGCCGAGCCGGGCGGGTTGCGCGGTGCGGCTGGCTCCGGGCCCGAGCCGGGCGTAGCGGTGCCGACCGCGCAGGCTCAGCTCGGTGCCGACCAGGACCGCGCAGTACAGCACCAGGACGCCGGCGAGCATGTTCGCCGCCGGGCCGTTGAACGACGAGCGGTACTGGTCGTAGATGGCCGTGGTGAAGGTGGGGAACCGCAGCATCTGCAGGGCGCCGAACTCGGCGAGCAGGTGCAGGCCGACCAGCAGCGACCCGCCGAGGACGGCCGGGCGCAACTGCGGGAGCACGACCCTGGTGAACGTCCGCCACGGGCCGAGCCCGAGTGACCTGGCGGATTCCTCCAGCGCCGGGTCCAGCCCCCGCAGGGTCGCGCCGACGGGGAGGTAGACCAGCGGGTAGTAGGCGAGTGTCACGATCAGCAGGGCGCCCGGGTATCCCTCGACGTCCGCGGTCAGCGAAACCCAACCGTAGCTGACGACAAACGCGGGCAGTGCCAGCGGAGCGGCGAGCAGCACGTGCCAGACCCGTCGTCCCGGCAGGGCCGTCCGTTCCACCAGCCAGGCGGCGGCCGTGCCCAGGACGGCGCTGGCCGCCATCCCGCCGGTCACGAGCTTGGTGGTGTTGACCAGCAGCTCGCCGACCCTGGGCCGGATCAGCAGCCGCCAGGCCTCCGACCAGCCCACACTGACCGTGTATCCGACGACGAAGAACAGTGGGACGGCCGCGAGCAGCGCGACGAGCACGCAGGCCAGCAGCAGCGGGCGCGGGTACGCCGGGCCGGTGCGTACCCACCATCCCGCCGTCGTGGGCTGGCCGTTCAGAGCAGGCCCGCCCGCTGCATCAGTTCGACGACCTTTGGTCCGTTCAGGGTCGAGATGTCGATGTCGGGCGGATCGAGGGTCGACAGCGGCTTCAGCGCAGGGTTCGTGGGGACCGCGTCGGACACGGCGTACTCCAGGGCACCGCTGTCGACCAGCGCCTTCTGCCCGGCGTCGCTGGTGAGGAAGGCGACCAGCCGCTGCGCCTCGGCCTGCTGGTCGCTGGCCGCGAGGACGCCGGCGCCGGAGACGCTGACGAACGCGCCCGGGTCCCGGTGGCCGAAGAAGTGCAGGTCGACGTTCCTGCTGTCCTTGCCCGACTCCGCCTGGTCCTGGTACCAGTAGTAATGGTAGATCACAGCGGCGGGGACCTCGCCCGCGTTCACGGCGCGCAGCGCGGCGATGTTGTTGTCGTAGATCTTCGCATTGCGTTTCAGCCCGGCGAGCCACTCGGCGGTGGCCCCCTCGCCCTTCACCGCGAGTACGGCGCTGACGATGGCCTGGAAGTCCGCTCCGGCCGCCGCGACACCGACCTTCCCCTTCCACGCCGGTCCCGCCAGGTCCATGATCGACGTGGGCAGCTCGTTCTTGGCGACCTGCCCACGGTTGTAGATGAACACCGTCGACCGGGCCGCGAAACCGACCCAGTTGCCGGTGCTCGGGACGTACTGGTCAGGCACCTGGCCCAAGGTGGCCCGGTCCAGTTTGCTGAAGCGGCCGGCGCGGTCGACCAGCGTCATGGCCGGCGAGTTCTCGGTGACGAAGACGTCCGCCGGCGAGCTGTCGCCTTCCTGGACGATCTGGTTCGCCAGCTCGGGGTCGCCGCCGCGACGCAACTCGACCTTGATGCCGGTCTGCTTGGTGAACGCGTCCACCATCACCCGCATCAGGTCCTGGTGCTGCGCGTTGTAGAGCGTGATCGTCTTCCCGTCGTCCCCCGAGCCGCACGCTGACAGGCCGGCCAGGCAGGTGGCCGTCACCAGCACGACCAAGGTTCTTCCTAACGAACCCATCGGGCTCCTCCAGCTGAACACTCCACCTGAACCCTCCACCTGGACAGACACGTCCGACCGACCTCGAACCCCTAATCGGTGTAGAAGTTAACTCATGCTTACCTTAGCGCCGTAGAATGTGACGAGTGGCACAAGTCGGGAGCGCTGGCGGGCGAACCGCGGAGCGGACGCCTGGCGCCGAGTGGGATCGGCACGCCCGCCGTGAGCCGGCTGAGAAGGCCCATGGCATGGAACGAGACCTTCCACGCGGCGACGCCGACGGTGAGCGAGGCCAGCAGCGCCAGGACCGGATGGTCGTCCTGCAGAAGGGGGAACACCTGCCAGTGGGTCAGGTAGATGTAGAGCGAGCTGCCGGCCAGCGGGCCCGCCAGCCGGCGCAGCGGGCGTGGGCAGCGGACGCTCGTGGTCCAGGCCAGCAGGAGCACGCCGCCGAGCACCACGTGCTCCCGGCGTGCGTCAGCGAAGAACCCGGGGATGGTGAGCGCCGCCGCCGCGGTGAGGGCCAGCCGCTGCCGTACCGTGGTCGCGGCGGCGGTGGCCCATCCCAGCGCGAACAGCCAGAGCACCGCCACCGACGTCTGGGTGTGGCGTGGTCCCGGCGGTAGGGCCACGACGTCGAAGCGGGTGAGCAGACCGGCGGCGAGGACACCGGCGGCGACGGCCCACGGGCGGCGCCGCTGCCAGCGGTCGAACGCCGGCACGCCGAGCAGGGCCGCGAGGACCAGCAGGATCTGGACCAGGGCTTCGACGAACCAGAACTCCCAGGGTGGGCCCGCGCGGTCCGGCCCGAACACGCTGTTGAGCAGCACGATGTTGGCGGGTTCGTGTTCGTCCATGACGAGCACGAGTACGGTGATGAAGACGATGCTCGGCATCGCGAGGTACGCGATGCTGCGGAGCAGCCCGCGGACCCGGTCGCGCCGCGGCGCCGCGGTCAGGTGGAAACGGGCGAAGTTGTAGCCGGCGACGGCGATGAGGAGATGGGCGCCCCCGAGGATGCCGCCGACGGCGTCGAAGGTGTTGGCGTGCGTCCCGACGATCAGCACGATCGCAACCGCCCGGAGCAGCACGCTGGTCTCGATCGAGCTGCCAGAGCCGCCAGCCCGGCGCTTCGGTCGCGTGGCCGGCTTCAGGTCCCGCACGGCCATGGTGTGCCAGCCGGCGGGCAGGTGTCCGAGGGCGTCCTCCAGCCGCAGTGACAGTTCCACGTAGGACAGCGAGTCGCCGCCCAGGCTCACGAAGGTGCTGTCGTCGGTGACATCGTCGCGGTGGAGCAGCTCGGCGAACAGCCGGCGTACGTCGGCTGTTCCGTCCGACGGTCCGTCCCGTCCGGTGGGCGCGGTCGTGCGCGCCGGTCGCGCGTCGCGGGCGATCTCCTGCAGCGCGACCAGATCCGGTTTGCCGGTGGCCAGGCGGGGCAGGGCGGCCAGGCGGTGGACGCGGACGGCGTTCTCCGGCAGCCGGCAGGCCCGCGCGACCAGCCGGCGGACCGAAGGCGTGTCCCGGTCACCCTCGATCATCACGTCAACGGCGTCGTCGCCGGTCACGCAGCAGGCGCTGAGCCCCTGGCCGGCGAGGGTGTCTTCCACGTGTTGCAGGTCGATCCGGATCCCGAAGACCTTGGCGAATCTGGTCTGCCGTCCCACGATCTCGTACAGGCCGTCATCGGTGCGGCGCGCGACGTCCCCGGTGCGCAGCTCGTCGAGCGTCGGACCGAGCGCGAGGTCCGAGGCCGTCCGCGCGTAACCCATCATGACGTTGGGCCCGGAATAGACGAGCTGCCCCAGATCCCCGGTGCTGTCGGTGCTCCCGGTGCGGTCGGCCAGCGGCTCGAGCCGGAACGACCCGCCCGGGACCGGGACTCCGATGGTGTGGGGGTGGGTCGGCGCGAGGTGCGGCGGCAGGCAGGACATCCGCGCCGTGGCCTCGGTCTGGCCGTACATCACGACGAAGTCCCAGCCGTTGYGTCGTCCGAGCTCGGCGTAGCGGGCCACCCGGTCCGGCGCCAGTCGACCGCCGGCCTGCGTGATGTAGCGCAKATGCGGCAGCGACATCGCGTCGAAACCGATCCTGTCGAGCAGGTCGAACGTGTAGGGGACRCCAGCCAGCGAGGTTCCCTGCCCGTCCCGGAAGAGGTTCCAGAAGCAGGCGTCCACGACGGACAGGGACGTCAGGATCAGACCGGCCCCGCACAGGAGGTGACTGTGCACGACCGACAGCCCGTAGCAGTAGTACAGGGGCAGGGTCGTCGCGGCGCGGTCGCCGGGGCGAAGGCCGAGGCACTCGACGATCGACTCGGCATTGGCCTGCAGGTTCGTGTACGACAGCCGGACCAGTTTCGGTGAGCCCGTCGAGCCCGACGYGCTCAGCAGCAGCGCGAGGTCCGGATGAAGGTCGTGCTTCGAGCCCTCCCGCCGCTGCTCGACGCGGGTCCGCGTGCCGGCCGGGCGGATCACCACGTCGGGGTCATAGGACGTGATCAGGGCGTCGGTCGACGCGGCGTTGTCACCCGGCACCAGCAGGACCGCGTGCCCGGCGGACAGCGCCGCCAGGTACAGGACGAGGACGTCGATCGTGTTGACCGCCGCGAGGAGCACCAGCCGCCGCCCGGCGCCGAGCCGACCGGCGGCGGCGTCGACGCGTGCCGCCAGTTCGCGGTAGGACAGCCGGCCCTCAGCCGTGACAACGGCCGTGCGGTCACCGTGCCGTTCAAGGTGGCGGGCGAGGAACACAGTCGAGCTTGCGAGGGACGGGCCTGCCTTGGTCACCCAGCCAATGTACAAGTAAGGAAAGCCTACCCTAAGTCATACCTCTCACTGCGCCTACGTCATCGACCTGTGACGTTCGGTGCCGCAGCCGCCCATGGATGATCTTGCTGTGTGGCGGTGGCAGTGGCGGCGGCAGCGGTGGTGATGGTGGCCCCCMGCCCCAGGGCGGCACCCACCTGCTGGGAGGAGTTGAGTAACGCCRCGGGCGATATGGCGTCGTCGTCGGTTCGGAATGATGTCCAGCGGATAAGCGTGGTTCGCCGGGTGGCGGGCATCAGCTTGTTGACCTGTGATGTCGAGCGCCAGCTGACGGCAAGGTCCTTGTATCGGTGACCGACGAGGGGAGAATAGGATCGTGAGCGACATAACTGCCTCAGATCGTCGTACACATGAAAGATCCACAAATGTGCCCTGGTTTGGTTTTCTCGCCGTTGGAGCAGCTTTTGCCCTGTTCGCGCTGGCCATTCCGCAGTTCGATCTGACCACGGTATGGTCGATCGCCGTGCTTCTCGGGATCGTCCTGCTCCTCGGTGCGGTGAGTGAGTTGCTGGCGGCGGCGGCGACGGCCCGGGACTGGCGCTGGTCCCATGCGCTGCTCGCGGTGCTGTTCGTGGCCGGCGGGGTGGTGGCGCTGGTCTGGCCGGATCCCACGGTCAAGGCAGTGGGCCGGATCGCGGCCTGGTTCTTTTTGATCAAGGGTCTCTACGACGTCGTCAACTCGTTCGTCGCCCGACGGACTGAGCAGCAGGCCGCGGCCGGGCAGTACGCCACCGCGGCGGAGGGCCGCCCCACCCCGGCCCAGTGGTGGATGCCGCTGATCGTCGGTGCGTTGGAGATCGGGGCGGCGTTCTGGGTGGTGGGTTCCCAGCGGGTCTCGTTGCCGCTGCTGGCCCTGTGGGTGGGCCTCACGGCCCTGGCGATCGGGCTGACCAAGATTGCCATGGGGTTCCGGCTGCGGGGCGTTTCCCGACCGCCCGCCTCGCTGGAGGGCCTGGCGATTCCCGGCTTCGGCGCCGGCGCGGTGGAAGGCAGGCGGCTGGAGGAGGGGCGCGTCCAACGACCCGTGTCCGGGAACCGTTGACGATCCCGGGTGGTCCCCGGATCCCGGCCCCGGTTTCTTCCCGGCCCATCGGCTTCCGCCACCGCGGTCGGTCTGACCCTGACGCCCCACCGCCCCGACTCGCGTCAGGGCGGTGGGGCGTCAGGGTTGTGCCCCGCGGGAGGCCCCTCGCCGCCTCGGCGCGCGTCGGCATAGCCTCGGCGGCGTGATCCGTGAGTCGCTGCCCGTCCCGTCGTGGGTGATCCGCTTGCATGCGCGTGCGCTCGCGCGGTTGACCGGCGCGCCCGAGGCGCGGCGCAGCGTCCGGTTCTTCGCCGACCAGGGCCGGGTCGTCGCGGTCCTCGTCGGGCTGTCCGTTCTCGGTTCGGCCGCCGTCGCCGTCGGGCCGTTCGTCCTGCGCCATCTCATCGACACGTCGTTGCCCACCGGCCAGGTGCGTGACCTCGTCGTCCCCGTTCTGCTGCTGTGCGCGGTGCTGGTGTTCGAGTCGAGCGTGCTTTCGGTGCGCATGGCGCTCATCGCTCGGCTCGGCGGCGTTGTCTCCGTGCGGATCCGTCAGACGGTGAACGCTCACCTGCAGCGCCTGCCCTTCGCCTTCTTTCCCCGCAGCCAGCAGGGGGAGGTGATGACGGTGATGTCCACCGACGTCCTGAACGCCCAGAACGCGATTTCCGCCACCGTGCAGGCGGTGGTCTGCCGGATCGCGGACATCGTCGTCGGCTCGATCGTCGTCTTCGTGCTGGACTGGCGTCTGAGCCTGGCGGTGATGGTCTTCGCGCCGGCCACGCTGCTGATCGTCCGCTCGGGCCGGCGGCGGCTCGCCGCGCTGTCCATCCGCCAGCGGGAGCTCGACGGTCTGCTCATGGTCCAGGTCGCCGACACCTCGTCGGTCTCCGGGGCGCTGCACGTGCGGCTGTTCGACCGGGTCGACTACGAGCAGACCCGCTTCGACGCGGCGGGCGCCGAGCTGCTCGCCGCCGCCGAGGATCAGGCCCGGCTGATGTCGCGGGTCCGGTTCCTGGTCAACCTCGGGATTATCGCGACGATGACGGCGGTGCTGGCGCTGGGGGCCTGGCTGGTCTCCAGCGGTCGCATCACGCTCGGGACGGTCGCAGCCCTGGGCGGCGCGTTGCTGGTGGCCTTCGGACCACTGTCGTCCGCTGTCAACCTGCGTGCGGAGCTCGCGGGTGCGGGCGCGTCCTTCCGGCGGATCTTCTCCCTGCTTGACGTCCCGCAGGACGAGGTACGCCTGAGGTTCGAAGGGGCCCGGGCCCCCGCGCTGACCGTCCCCCGCGCACCGCGGTCCGGGACGGAACCGGTGCCGGCCGCCGCTCGCTGGGGAGTCGATGCCGGCCGGGGACTCGATCTGACGTTCGACGACGTATGGTTCTCTTACGATCTTGCCACGGCCGAGGACCGGCCGGACGGCGACTGGCCGGACGACGACCCGACGTGGAACCTGCGCGGGGTGACCCTGAAAGTCGCCGCGGGGACGACGACGGCGATCGTCGGGGCCAGCGGGGCCGGCAAGACGACCATCACCTATCTGGCCAGCGGCATGCACCGGCCGCGGCGCGGCGGCATCCGTCTCGGCGGGGTTCCCCTCGACGACATCCCGCCGGATAGTCTGCACACGATGATCGGCGTCGTCCCTCAGGACCCGCATCTGTTCCATGACACGATCGCGGCGAACCTTCGTTACGGCCGGTTGGACGCAACCGACGACGAGCTGCGTGCCGCCCTGGCGGCCGCCAGCCTCTCCGCCCTGCTCGACCGGCTGCCCGAGGGCCTGGCGACCCGGGTCGGCGCCCGGGGCTACCGGTTGTCCGGTGGTGAGCGGCAGCGGTTGGCCATCGCCCGGGTCCTGCTGCAGTCACCACGGGTGCTGGTGCTGGACGAGGCGACCTCGGCGCTGGACACCGTCTCCGAGGCCGCCGTGCGCACCGCCCTGGACCGGCTCGCGGTGGGGCGGACGTGCCTGGTGATCGCGCACCGGCTGTCCACGGTGATTGACGCCGACCGCATCTACGTGATGGACCACGGCCAGATCGTCGAGGACGGCACGCACAGCGAGCTGCTCGCCGACGGCGGCGCCTACGCCCGCCTCTACCGGCCCACCGTCGTCTGATCGGGTGGGGGCTGTCGGTGGTGGTGCCGTCGCGAGCTGGCCGGCGGGAGGCCGTTACCCGCGTCGGCARCCTTCCCGGTGCGCCCGGACCGCCCGTAGCACGCCCCGGGCGAGCAGGAACAGCACGAACAGCATCCCGCCGGCCGGCAGCGCGACCAGCAGCGCGGAGACGACCTCCGCGAATGCGGTGACCAGCTTCCCGTCACGGGTCGCCCGGCCCGCCAGCCCGAGATAGTCCCACATGGCCCGGGTCGTCCGGGTAAGCACGAACGGAACCGAGACCATGAGCACGACCAGGTTCACCAGGATCAGCGGCGCCGCGAGCAGCGCCCAGGCGGTCACCACGATCCGGGCCGGCCGGGTCAGCCCGTCCGGTCGGCTTCGGATGTCCGGCGGGGTCAGCCCGTCCGGTCGKCTCCGTCCTGCTGATCGGGCAGGCCGCCCGCGCGGGACGCGGTTGCGCCGCCGTGGCAGCGTCGCGCGTAGCGCCGGCCCCATCCGGTTGAACAGGTCCGGTACCCCGGCCAGGTCGCTGACGATGTAGTAGCCGTCGAGCCGGACGAAGGGCGCAAGCTGGCGCATGGCATCCAGGTGGACAAGGACGACGGCGGTCACCAGCACACCGGCGTGGGTGAGCGCGAGAGCCCCGGCGAGCAGCAGAACGAACAGTCCGTTGAAATAGATGCCGCCGAGGTCGGTGCGCAGCCGGCCGAGCCGGCTCAGCCGGTAGGAGTCGGTGACGTCGGTGAAGAAGGCCGGCCACACCAGGTACATGCCGAAACCGATGACTCCCGGGCGGGCACCGCCGTAGTGGCAGGCCGCGGCGTGCCCGCATTCGTGGAACAGTGCGCCGGCGAGGGCCAGGCCGACCACCACCAGGATCAGCGCCGGGGTCGCGAGCACCTCCGCCGCGCTGTCTCGGACGCTGTGCCGGCCGAACGTCCACACGTCGGTGACCACCAGCAGGGCCAGCAGCAGGGCCACGGCCGCTGGCCGGAACAGCATCGCGAACACCCGGCTGACCCGGTGCACGGCCGGCGCGGGTAGCAGGGTGTGCCGGGCTGCGAGTGTGAACAGCGCCTTCGCCCGTGGTGCCGGGGTGACGCCGTTCTCGCTGGCGATCAGGCCGAGTGGCATGAGCCGATCCGCTACGAGGTACGCGACGTCGGCGCCACTCATCCGGCGGGCGCAGACCACCGTGACCCGGTCGGCAATCGCGGCGACGTCGCGGGCGCCGTCCGCCGCTTCGAGGATGTGCGCGAGCAGTTCGGTGAGTGCGACGACCTGACCGTCGGCGCGGCGGGCCAGGAAGACGGGTCGGGCCAGGCCCGACCCGGTGAACTCGCCGAGTAGCGCCAGGCCGTCGGCCCGGCTCGGTCTGGCGGGTACCTCGGTCGGCCCGGGAACGCCCGTCGGATCGGTGACGCCGGTGACGCCGGTGATATCGGTGACGCCGGTGATATCGGTGAGGTCGGGCGTCCGGTCCGGTTTGGAAGGCACCGGCGGCATCGTTGTCGGCCGGGTGGACGACCGGGTGGACTCGGTCATCTGCGTCCCATCCTCATTGTCATGAACTGGCGGGAAGCCGGCCGCCGGTCCGTCGACCGGCGGCCGGCCGGGTGACCACCCCGGAGGAATCCGGCGGTGTATCTGTCGGTCGTAGCGGTAAAGCGGTAAAGCGGTAAAGCGGTCGGTGTTATTTCTGTATGATGATGTTGATGCTCGGTACCAGTGTGATGAGAATGGGCAGGAATCCACCGGCGACCTGCGGCTCCGCATGAGCGTCGATCTGTGCCATTTTCGACCAGGGGGAGCCGACCGGAAAGAAGGTTGGGTCAAACTCCTTCCGACCGATCTCGACCGCGGYGAGAGTCGTCCGTTCGGGTAGTAGTTCCGCCCATTCCAAGAACAGTTCTCCATTCAGCTCGCCGGCGCAGTTGCCCGTGATATCGTTCATCCTTGTTTCCCACCGATCTGAGTTGCCTCGGATATTCGGGCGGTGGGAACGCTAGCCACCGCTCAACCTGGTGGCCAGCACCTGCACAAGGTGTGTCACGGTCGTGCCAGCGTCGGTCGAAACTTCGGCTGGCCTTCTCGGATCGGCCTGACCGAGGCGAGGGCATGCCTTCCGGCCGGCCGAAGGATAGTCGGCCGGCCGGTGGCCGCGGGTGCACGGTGCCCTTGGCGACCTCGGGAGAACGTGGTCGGGTGCGGTTACCCGGCCGGGGAGACCGGCGTGAGGAGCAGAATCGTTCCGGAGTTCACCACTGCTCGATGCGGTTCCAGCTGTTGGCGATGGTCTTGACGAACGCTCCGTCGCTGTAGGCGGTCTGCGGCTCCGGATGATTATCGATTTGGGCATTGTTGCTGCCCGGCGAGCCGACCGGGTAGAAGGTGKGGTCGAACTCGGTGCGGTTTATCTCGATCGCCGCCAGGGTCATGCGCTCGGGCAGCAGCTCCGCGTGTTCTTGCGCCAGCTCGACRACGTCTGTCTCCCTGCGGTCCCTCATCTTCTGGCTCCCCTGTGTGTCGCTCGGTACCCGTCATGACGCAGGATGTGGGCACCGGCCGGTGGCGAGGAATCGGCCGGCGCGGGGCGGGGTCAGAACTCACCGGAGGGCGCGGATTCCGCGGCATCCGGTGGTACTACCGAACTGTAGGAGCCGCGGTTACCCTCCGCAACACGGATCTTGTCCTCGGTCGATCTGACCGGTCCAGGCCCACTCGKCGGGTGGTCGGATCATCATCCGCGCCCGGGCGCGAGCCTGGCGTGGGGAAGGCCGATTCTCTACGGATGATTCACCATGGCATTTTTCCCGATGGCGATAGATGGGAAATCAAAAATGGTAGACAATATTGAACTATGGTGAATTTTGTCAAAAAATATAAAATAATACTGACGTGTCGAACAATGCCGATCCACTTGTTGATGGATGTTCTCTTCCTTGGGGCTATCTTCGGCGGTGGATATCCGGATGCGGTCCGTTCAAACGACAGCAATTTTTCGCGTGGATGGTAGCGTCGTCGGTGTCCGAGGTCCCGCGTGAACGACGAAGGGTGGACAGGCGATGGCCGCGGCACCGATAGTTCCGCTGCATATACGGCGAGCGCAGTTCGATCCGATCGAGGAACTCGTCCGGATCCGGGACACCGACGGCGTCTGCCGCGTTGTCACCGTGTTCGGGATACCCGCGTATCTGGTCAGCCGGTACGAGGACGTCCGCGAGATACTCGCGGATCCGGGCAGGTTCAGCAACGTCAATCAGTGGGTCGTAGGTCCTGGCGGTCCCGTCCTGAGTGATGAGGAAATCGCCGAACTGCGGGCGGGGCAGATGCTCGCGTTCGATCCGCCAGATCACACCCGGCTGCGCCGGATGCTCACCCCGGAGTTCACCGTGCGCCGGATGCGCGGGTTGGAGCCGCGGATCCGGGACATCGTCGACGCGGCGCTCGACGAGGTGGAACGGGCCGGCCGGCCTGCCGATCTGGTCGCGACCTTCGCGCTTCCGGTGCCGTCGCTGGTGATCTGCGAGTTGCTGGGGGTGCCGTATTCCGACCGCGCGGAGTTCCAGCAGCGCACCCGCCGGCAGATCGACGCCTCGTTGCCGATCGAGCAGCGGCTGGCCCTGCAGCGCGAGGCCCGTGCGTACATGGCCGGGCTGGTCACGCGGGCGCAGGCGGCCCCGGGCGAGGACCTGCTGGGCATGCTGGTGCGCGAGCACGGCGACGAACTGAGCACCGCCGAGCTGGTCGGCATCGCCTCGCTGCTGCTGGTCGCCGGGCACGAGACGACGTCGAACATGCTTGCTCTCGGCACCCTGGCGCTGCTGCGCCATCCCGACCAGCTCGCCATGGTCCGCGACGATCCGGCCCAGGTCGAGCCCGCCGTCGAGGAACTGCTGCGGTGGCTGTCCATCGTGCCCTCCGGTGTGCCCCGCACGACGACGACCGAGGTGGAGATCGCCGGTCACCGCATCCCGGCGGGCGAACAACTGCTCCTGGCGCTACCCGCGGCCAACCGAGACCCGGCTCTCGTCGGGGATCCGGACCGGCTCGACATCACCCGTGGCGCTCCCGGCCACGTCGCTTTCGGCCACGGCGTGCACCACTGCCTGGGAGCGCCGCTGGCCCGGATGGAGATGCGCATCGCGTTCCCCGCGCTGCTGCGACGCTTCCCCGATCTCGCGCTGGCCGTGCCCTACGAACAGGTCGCGTTCCGTGCCCATCATGTCGTACACGGGCTGCACGCACTCCCGGTCACCTGGTGAGACCCGGTCCCTGGTGGAAGAGGGCGGAACAGGAGGGTGTCGCATGAAGATTGTCGCTGATCGCGCCGTCTGTGTCGGCGCTGGGATGTGCGTGATGACCGCGCCGGAGGTCTTCGATCAGGGTGACGACGGCCTCGTCGTCACCCTGATCGAAGAGGTCGCCGCCGGTCGGCTGGACGCTGTGCGCCGATCGGTCGCGCTGTGTCCGTCGAAGGCGCTGCGCGTGCTGGACGACTGACGAACGGGTCGGCCGCCCGGCGGGCGTCACGCGGTGCAGTTGCTGGTGAAGCCATCCGTGGGCGGCGTGGATCCCGGGGGYGTGGACATGGCACCTCCGATGCGTCGCGACCGGGGTCATCGGGCGCACGTCCGGATGGCGGGCGAGATCCGGTCTCCGCTGATCATAATAGGTTGATGAGCTGACGGATCGCGGCGCATCAAGACCCTGATGCGTGGTTCCGTGCCGCTCCGGGGTGCCGTGTTCCGGGGTGCCGTGTTCCGGACCGCCGTGTTCCGGACCGCCGTGTTCCAGGGGTACCGTGCTTCCGGTTTTGGGGGCTTTCCCGACCGAGAATTTCCGTAGGCCCGCTCGGCCGAAGGTGGTCCATGAGCCAACGGGCGCGTCCGCACGTCCACCGAGACGGCGGCGTATATCTTGGGGTCGCGTCATATCAGTCCCGCGTCCGGAGTAACGTCTCCTTAGCGGTGCCACGCTGATATGCCGGCTGAACCCGACAAAACCCTCGGAGGAGACAGACTGTGTCGGATTCGCAAGGTCTTGTGTTCGCGTCAGCGGAGTGGCTGCCCAACGGAACCGAACATTGGGCCAACTTCAAGGTGACCATCTCCAACTACTCCACCGAGGACGTGGTGGATCCGGAGATATCCTGTACGTTCGCCGCGCCCCGGCTCATCCGGAATGTTTACGGACTGGTGTTCAACCCAGTTGATCGGCCGACTGACGTCGTCACTGGCCGCCTGGTGTCCGAACGGAAGATCATCCAGGCGAGGGGATCGCAGGAGTTCACCCTCGCGATGCAGAACGGTGGTACGGGCGCCGGCTCGGATCCCGCCCTGCTGCCGAACGGCTTCACGGTCAACGGGGAGAACGCCAACCCACCCGAGGACACCGATCCGCCCACGGTGCCGGAGAAGCTGCGCATCACCGGCTGGGCGCCGCACAGCCTGCACCTGACCTGGGATCCGTCCACGGACAACATCGCGGTGGCGGGCTACGAGGTGTTCTACCGGACTCCGGGTGGAGAACCCCGTGTCCTGGCGACCACCGCCGCCGAGGCCACGGTGTCGGGGCTGAACTCGTTGACGGAGTACATTCTGCGGGTCCGCGCGTTCGACGTCAGCGGCAACCGGTCGGAGCTGTCCGAGGAGGTAGCCGCGTCGACTACCGCCCCCCTCCCGGACCCCGGTACCTGGGATGCGCCGCGAGCGCCCTTCGTCGACTACACCGCATGGCCGAACCCGAAGCTCGCCGAATACGGCTCCCTGTCCGGAATCGACAGTTTCTTCGTCGGCTTCCTGGTGGCGCAGCCGGGCGGCGACAAGAAGGTGTACTGGGGCGGCTATCCGAGCTACGGGGAGGCCGCGACAGGCGATTTTGGCAAGGAGGACTTCGCCGCGTTCACCGCGCAGGGCGGGAAGGTCATCCTCTCCTTCGGGGGTGCTTCCAACGTCCCTCTGGAGGATGTGGAGACYGACGTTTCCAAGATTGTGGCGACGTATCGGGCGATCCTCGCGAACTACGGGGTCAGCYATGTCGACTTCGACTTCGAGGGAGCGTTCATCCAGAACCGGGCGGGGTTGGAGCGGCACGTCGCCGCCATCTCCCAGGTGCTCCCGGCCTACCCCGGCCTGAAGATCTCCTACACGCTTCCCGTCGACGGCGCTCCCGGCAGCCTGGTGGGTTTCAACCCCGACGGGGTGCGTCTGCTGCATCTGCTCGCCGACGCGGGCGTCCAGCCATCGCTGATCAACGGCATGCTGATGGAGTTCGGCCAGACGGCCCCCTCGGACGCCTATGAGTGCTGCGTGATCGCGCTTAACGGCATGTTCACGCACATCGCCGGGGCCTGGCGCGACTGGGACGAGCAGAAGGTCTGGCGGCGGATCGGCGCCTGCCCGATGTTCGGCCGCCACATCAACGGCCGGATCTTCACGCTGGACCACATGCGCCGGCTCGTGGAGTTCGCCCGTACCCACAACATCGGCGCCGTCTCCGGTTGGGACGCCACCCGGGACTACAACCAGGGCCGCCTGCCCGAATGCGCCGACTTCAACGGGAACGACCTGGCGAAGTGCACCTACGTCGAGCAGAACCCGTTCGACTTCTGCAAGATCATCGCCACCTACCGACCCGAGTCCGTTCCCGCCGCCGCGCTGCGGCGGTAGGTCCGCGCCCGCGGCCCGGCGGCGCACGTAGCCGCCGGGCCGCGGTCCGGCTTTCCTGGCGGCATTCCGCCAGGCGGACCGGCGGATCCGTCAGGCGACGGAGGACATCCCCGGTTCCCAGATCTCGAACCCGGCCGCCAGGTAGCGGTTCCTGGCCGCGGCTCGCATGATCTTGCCGCTGCTGGTCTTCTGTAGCCGGCCCGGCAGGGCCAGCACGAGGTCGTTCACCGAGAGGTCGTGTTCCCGCGTCACCGCCGCCCGGATCGACGCAGCGACGTCCCTCGCGTCGGCGGTGAGGCGCTGCTCGTCCCTGATCTCCTGCACGACGACCAGCTTCTCGCTGTCGGCACCGGGAACCGAGAACGCGGCGCACCCGCCGGGGCGCAACGCGGGGTGGGCCGACTGGACGGTGAGCTCGATGTCGTGGGGATAGTAGTTCCGGCCCCGAATGATCACCAGGTCCTTCAGCCTGCCCACGACGTAGACCTCGCCGTCGACCAGCAGGCCGAGATCGCCGGTGCGCAGGTAAGCCCGGCCGGTCTCGCCGTCGAACTCGGCGTGGAACACCTCGGCCGTCGCCTCCGGGCGGCGCCAGTATCCCTGCGCCACCTGGTCGCCGGAGACCCAGATCTCGCCCACCTCGTCCGCGGGGCACGGGCGTCCCGTTTCGGGGTCCACTATCCGGAGCTCCTCCTCCGGGAGGACGAGCCCGGATCCGACGAGACTCCGGCCGCGTCCGCCCGATGCCGGCACATAGCGCCGGTGACCGAGCGCCTCGACGTCCGCCTCGAGGGCGCGGGGACCGCGGCCCTTCCGGCTGCCGGTCACGAGCAGGGTCGCCTCGGCCAGGCCGTAGCACGGGTAGAACGCCTTCTCGTCGAACCCGTGGGGCGCGAAGATCGCCGAGAACCGGCGCAGGGTCTCGTGACGGATGGGCTCGGCCCCGTTGAACGCGACCTTCCAACAGCTGAGGTCGAGGTCCGGCACATCCCCCCGGGCGGCCCGTGCGACGCAGACATCGAAGGCGAAGTTGGGCCCGCCGCTGGTGTGGGCCCGGTACCGGGAGATGGCCGACAGCCAGCGCAGGGGCCACCGGATGAACGTCATCGGCGCCATGAGGATGCTGGTCGCCCCGAGGTAGAGCGGCTGCAGGATGTTGCCGATCAGCCCCTGGTCATGGAAGAACGGTGCCCAGCCGACGAACGTCGAGTCCTGATCGTGGTCGAACGCGCGCCGGATCATCTCCTGGTTCGCGGCGAGGTTCCGGTGGGAGACCATGACCCCCTTCGGATCGGACGTGGAACCGGAGGTGTACTGAAGGAAGGCGACGGAATCCGGCGGACAGGGCCGGGGGCGGAAGCTCGTGCCCGCCTGGTCCGTCTCGTTCGTCTCGTCYGCCACCTGGTCGACCGGCAGCCAGGGGAGGGGGCCACGGATCGATTCCACGACGGGCCTGATGTGCTCGACCATCGCGCCGACGGTGAGCACGGCCGAAGGCTCGCAGTCCTTGATGATGCTCCGGGTCGCGTCCTGGATCAGGTTCCTGCGCGGGGGGTTGACGGGGACCGCGATCACCTGCGCGTAGAGGCAGCCGAAGTAGGCGACGATGAAATCCAGACCCGGCGGGAAGAGCAGCAGCGCCCGGTCGCCGGGCCGGCAGCGCCGGATCAGCTCCCCGGCCACGGCGAGCGCCCGCGCGTGCAGGTCGCCGTACGTCAGTACCGCCTTTTCCGCCTCGTGTTCATCCACGAACACGTAGGCCCRCCTGGCCGGCTGGCGGGCGGCGCGGTTCTGTAGGACTTCCGGCAGCAATGTCGCGTGCGGCACCCTTTTTCCTTCCCTCGACTTTCCCTCCCGCCCCGGGAGCGGCTCGACGGAGCTCATTCCAACGCCGCGGCGATGCGCGCCGCGATGGCCACCCGGTGGCGTTGATGGAAGAAGTGATCGCCCGGGAAGGTGTGGACCGCKAAGGCCGCGTCCGTCTCGTCCCGCCAGGCTYCGATCTCGGCCAGGTCGACAACCGGGTCCGCGGTTCCGTAGAAGGCCGTGATCGGGCAGCGCAGCCTGGGTTCGGAGCGGTACGCGTACTCCTCGCTGAGCGTCAGATCGACTCTGGTGAGCCGTAGCGTGTAGCGCAGGAAGGCCGCACTCCGATGTGAGCCCCCCGTGTCACCCATCGTCTTCAGCGCGGCAACGAGCGCGTCGTCCGGCAGGTGATGGATCGGTGCCCTGCTGGCGGGCCGGTGTGGCGCCCGGCGGCCKGAGACGAACAGATGCACCGGTGGGATACCCGCCGCACTCAGCGCGCGGGCCAGCTCGAAGGCGACCAGTGCTCCCATGCTGTGGCCATACAACGCCACGGGCGGGTCGATCAGCCGGGTCACCTGTGGTAGCAACGCGTCGACGGCATCGTGCACCAGGCGCAGCGCGGGCTCGGCCACCACGTCCTCACGACCGGGCAGCTGGACCCGCACCGCCGCGACGGTCGACGGGAACARCCCAAGCCATCTGGCGAAGGAACTGGCTCCGGCACCGGCGTGCGGGAGGCAGATGAGCCGCACGGCGGCATCCGTCGGTTCGTACCGCAGCCACGTCCGGCCCGTCAGCCCGGTGCCCGTCAGCCCGGTGCCCGTCAGCCCGGTGCCCGATACCCCGGTGCCCGATACCCCGGTGCCCGATACCCCGGTGCCCGTCACCCGACACCCCGCACCGAGACCGGAAGCTGCTTCAGCCCGCGGACGATGAAGCTGTGATCCTGCCAGTCGGGTTGCGTGACCAGGAGTTCCAGGCGTTCGGCTCGCCGGTACAACCGATCAAGGGCGACCTGGGCCTGCAACTGCGCCAGAATCCCGCCCAGGCACCCGTGCATCCCGTGGCCGAAGGCGAGATGCCCTCGTGCGTCGCGGGTGATGTCGAACTCGTCCGGCCGGCTGAACACCGCGGGGTCGCGGTTCGCGGCGCCGAGGCACAGCAGAACCTGATCGCCTGCCCGGATCCGGCTTCCGTCGATCTCGACCTCGCGCGTCGCGACGCGCTTGGTCAGCTGCAGGGGACTGTCGTAGCGCAGAGCCTCGTCGACGGCGCCGCCCAGCAGCTCCGGCCGACGGCGCAGGCGCGCGTCCTGATCCGGGTGCTGGAGCAACGCGAGGAGACCGTTGCCGATGAGGGATTTCGTGGTCTCGTTGCCGGCCACGAAGCACATGATGCAGACGAAGACGACTTCCTCATCGCTGAGCCGGTCGCCCCCGGCCGTCCGCGCGGCGAGCAGCCGGCTGATCAGATCGTCACCCGGCCGGGACCGGCGTTCGGTGACCACGTCGTCCAGGGCCTGCGCGAATGTCTCGACGACGTCGGATACCCGGGTGAAGTCCTCGGTCTTCATCAGCCCCGGCTCGAGCAGGAAGCGGATGTCATGCGTCCAAGGCCCGACGCGCTCGCGCAGGCTGTCCGGAAGGGCCATCCAGTCGCACATGACCGTGAGCGGTAGGGGCCCCGCGAGATCGGCGACGACGTCCATGCCGCCGTCGTCCCAGGCTCGCCGCACCAGCCGCTCCGCGACCTCGTGGACGCGGGGGCGCAGCTCGGCGACCGCCTGCGCCGTGAATACCCGGTTCACCAGGCCACGMAGCCGGGCGTGGTCGGGGTTGTCGGTGAAGACGAGCGACTTGGTCGCCAGCCGCCCGATCCGCGCCACGTCGTCCCGCGACAGCCGCGACGCCTGCCGGCTGACCAGCTGGGGGATGAGCCCGGCGCTGAACGTCCGGTCGTGCAGGACACCGCGCACGTCGGCGTGCCGCGTGAGCACCCACATGCCCAGCGTCCGGTGGACGGGCTGCGCGCCTCGAAGCCGCGCATAGAGCGGGTACGGACTGYGCCGGAACTCGGCGCCGAAGGGGTTGAAGCGGATCGGTGCCCGGGTGGCTTCGGCGGTCGCGGTGTCGGCGGTCGCGGTGTCGGCGGTCGCGGTGCTGGGTGTCGGGGACGTCATCCCGCCCGTGCTCATCCCGCCCGCACCCCGCGGCCCTCGAAGTATCCGCTCCCGAAGGGCTGAAGGACGAGCCTGAGCAGGCAGATCTTTCCCATCCGGAACCCCAGGGCGGACAGCTTCAGGTAACGCTCGTACCGGGCGACCACCTCCGGTCCGACGACACCCACGGCCTCCTCGCGGTGTCGGCGCAGTCGGCGGGCCCACTCCTCGCATGTCCAGGCGTAGTCGAGCCGACCGTTGTGCACCGACTGGATCTCGAAGACACCCTCCGCCGCGGCGGTGATCTCCGTGAGCGTCGGCAGATCCGCCGCCGGAAATATCTCCTGCTGAATGAAGGCGCTCGCGTTCTCGCGGGACATGTTCGCGTAGGCGATCGTCTGCAGCGACAACACGCCGTCCCGCTTCAGCCAGCCGTGGCAGCGGGTGAAGAACTCCCGGTACAGGCGGATCTTCTCGGCGGACGAGTCGTCGGGTCCGGCGAAGTGCTCGAAGGCACCGATGGAGATGATCCCGTCGAACCGGGTGCCGGGTTCGTAGTGCGCCCAGTTCTCCGTGCGCACCTCGACACCGGGATAGCCGCGGGACCGGACGAAGGCCGCCTGCTCCGCACTGAGGGTGAGACCGACGGAGCGTCGCACCCCGTGCGTTTCCGCCAGTCGCCCCAGGATCGAGCCCCACCCGCAGCCGATGTCCAGAACGCTTTCGGCGCGGTCGGCGCGAATCGCGTCCAGGTGGAACCGCAGCTTCCTTTCCTGGGCTGTTTCCAGGGTGTCGTCCGCGCCTTCCCGCAGCGCGCAGGAGTAGGTCAGCGAGCGGTCCAGCCAGAGCCGGTAGAAATCATTTCCGACGTCGTAGTGGTGGCGGATGGCCGCCGCCGCTCCGACCGTCCGATCGTGTCCGACCGAGGTGGCCATGACGACTATGCCACGTGCCGCGGGAGCTGCGTGTGCAGGTACGTGGCGACCGCGTTGAGGTTCGGGTTCTCGAACAACGCCTCGGGCGGTAGGTCGACGCCGTAGCGTTCCTCAACCTCGATCAGCAGGGAGACGGCGAGGGCGGAATCGATTCCCAGTCGATCGAAGTCCGCGTCCGGATCGACCTCCTCCGCGGGTATCTCGAGGAGACCCGCGACATACTCCTGGCACCAGGTGACAATCTCTTCCCTGCTTGGCTCCACCGTGCTCGCTCCTTATACCGCGGTACTCGGAGCGGATCTTCTGGCGGCGATGCGCTTCGCCGCCATCCGCTCTTCGGACGGAAGTTTGACATCCCAGGCGAGGCCACTGACCGCGAGCAGCCTGATGAGCCAGTAACCCGGATCGAGGCGGTACCACCGCAGCCCGAAGGAGGGCGAATCGGGGAACGCGTGGTGATTGTTGTGCCACGATTCGCCCAGGCTCAGCAGGGCGAAGATCCCGCCGTTCCTGCTGTTCTCCCGGGACTCGTAGGGGCGGGTGCCGAACATGTGCAGGAAGGAGTTGATCCCCCAGATGACGTGTTCGAGGACGAACATCCGTACGAGACCACCCCAGAGGAAGCCGCTCACCGCCCCGGTCCAGCTTTGGTAGACGAGGCCACCGACGAGCGCCGGGAGCAGAAGCCCGAGCGTCACCCAGTAGTAGTAGAGGCGGGCCACCCGGACCAGCGCGCGGTTCTTGATCAGATCCGGCGCGTAGTGGACGACGTTGGGATATTCGTGGCGGCGCATCCACAGGAAGTGCGAGTGGGCCAGGCCGCGGAGCCGGCCCTTCAGACCGTTGCCGGCGAGATTCGGCGAGTGCGGGTCTCCGTCGCGATCGCTGCACTCGTGGTGCCGCCGGTGCAGAGCGACCCAGGACACCACGCCGCCCTGGCCGGCCATCGAGCCGAGTACCGCGAGCGCGGCCGCCGCGGCCGGCGCCGCCTTGAACGCGCGGTGCGTGAAGAGCCGGTGATAGCCGACGGTGATGCCCAGACCGGTCAGGAGCCACATCGAGAAGAGTAGGGCGAGTTCGGTGGCCCCGATCGGATGTACCGCGAGAAACGCGATGGCGGCGGCGGTGCCGGCAATCGGGAGGACGTCGAACAGCAGGAAGTGCCGGCGCTGCAGGCGATGCAGGTAGGAATTGCTGATCGTCTTCCGGCGGGGAGTGGATCCATCGGCTCCGTACCCGTTTTCAGAGTACCCGGTTTCAGGAATGTGCGTTGCAGGCTGGAAGCCAGCCATTCTCGACCGCCTCCTCCGGAGGGCTGCGGATGGGTCGTCGGCCCGAACTTTTCCGATCGTAACAGCCGTCGTGGCCGGTTCCGGAACATGCGCCGGAGTAATCGATCGTGAGATTGTGTTTCGTTATCGTCCGCTGCTGAGCCGCACCCGCCGGCTCTCCGGCCCACGGATAGTGCGGGTGCCGCGGTAGTGCGGATGCCGCGGTAGTGCGGATGCCGCGGTAGTGCGGATGCCGCGGTAGTGCGGGTGCCGCGGTAGTGCGGGGTGTCGCCCAGCACCGTCATAGGGCGACACCGCATGGTCAGGGCGACAGCCGGATGGGGAGTGTCTCCAGGCCACGCACGGCCAGATGCGGGCGATAGGAGGGAGGGTCGCTGGCCGGCGTGAGGCTACCGGCCCGGCGCACGAGTGCCTGCAGGGCGATCTCCGCCTCCAGTCGGGCGAGCGGCGCGCCGAGACAGTAGTGGATCCCCAACCCGAAGCCGAGATGACGGGGGGCGGGTGTCGGCCCGGCGTACCGGCGGATGTCGAACCGGTCCGGCTCCGCGAAGGTCCGCGGATCCCGCCCGGCGGCGGCCAGCATGATGACGCCGACCTCGCCCGCGGCGAAGGAGTGCCCGGCGACCTCGGTGCCACGCAGCGCGAGACGCCCGACGAACTGGACGGGCGGGTCGTGGCGCAGCGTCTCGTCAACGAGTGCGGGCGCCAGGTCGGGGTCGGCCCGCAGCGCGGTGAGCTGGTCGGTGTCACGCAGCAGGGCGAGCACCGCGTTGCCGATCAGGTTGATCGTGGTCTCGTACCCGGCGACCAGCAGCAGAGCGCACAGCTCCAGCAGTTCGGCCTCGGTCAGGCTGTCACCCTGCTCCCGCACCGCCACGAGAAGACCGAGCAGGTCGTCGGTCGGCCGAGCCCGTCTGGCCGCGATCAGATCCGTGAAGTAGGCGTCGAACTCGACGGTGGCCTTCCCTCGCAGGGCCAGCTCGTCGGGTGTGAGCAGATAGTCCGGATCGAGGCCGCGGGTGAGGGCGGTTCCCCAGGCCCGGAACGTCTCCTCGTCCCGCACGGGCACACCCAGCAGATCGCAGATGATTCTCAGGGGAAGGGGACGGGCGAACGCGTCGATCAGATCCACCTCGCCAGCCGCGAGCGCGGCGTCGAGCAGCGACTCGACCAGGACGGTGATCTGTGGCCGCAGCCCGGAGATGACCCGGGGAGTGAACGCCTTGCTGACCAGCCCGCGCAGCCGGGTGTGATCGGGCGGGTTCACGCCGAGGAGCGACCGCAGCCCGCCGTCGAAGCTGTTGGCGGAACGCCAGGCGTTGGTTCCCCCCTCACCCCGGCCCCAGGCGGCGTCCTGCAGAACGTGCATGCAGTCCTGGTAGCGGGTGAGCAGCGTGACCTGCTGGGCGCCCAGCGGCAGACGGTAGAACGGATCCGCCTCCCGTAGGGCGTGGTAGCTGGGGTAGGGATCATGGCGTCGGGCCGGATCGAACGCGCCGAAGGCCGGCGGCGTGCCGACCGCGGCCGCACCGGACGGGGAATCGGCATCCATTGTCAGCTCCTCGCTTCCGGTKGTCGGTGACCCCGCAGCCGCGCCGCCGCCGCTGCGTGCGACCGTGAAGGACGTTTGCAGGGCGAACCGGACTCCCGATGAAGGGAACGCGAACGGACGACGAGAAGAACGGGAAGGACGGGAAGGACGAGGAGACCGAGAAGGCCGACCGGCCTCTCCCTCATTGAGGGAGAGGCCCGCCGGCGGCGGTGACGACCACCCCGACCGCGGCGGCGATGAGCAGGGTGAGAACGACGCMGCGGCGCAGGGGCAGCAGGAGGATCATGGCGCCGCCGAGGGTGGCATACTGCCAGGGCCGGTCGAGCGCGCCGGCTAGCGGGATGGCGGAGCCGAGGATGGCGCCGGCCGCGGCGGGGGCGGCGCCATCGAGGAAGGCGCGGATTCGCGGTTCGGCCCGCAGCCGGGCGAAGTGGGGACCGCCGAGCAGGATGAACGCGAACGACGGACCGAAGGCGACGGCTGCGGCCAGTAGCCCGCCGCCAATCCCGGCTGCCGCGTACCCGACGGCGGCGACGGTCTGCACGACGGGGCCGGGGGTGATCTGTCCGAGCGCGACCGCGTTGAGGAACTGGTCGGCGGTCATCCAGTGATAGTGGTCGACCGCGTCGGTCTGCATCAGCGGGATGATGACGAAGCCGCCGCCGTAGGACAGGGCACCAACCTTGAAGGCAACCCAGATCAGCGCGAGCAGCCCGCCGGTGCCGGTTGCCGCGGCGGCGAGCAAGGGCATGGGTGGCGCGGCAGCGCCCGGCTGGCGGCCGGGCCGATGGTGGCGGCGGGCGGCCAGCTCGAACGCGCCGCAGCCGAGCAGGACGAGCACCAGCCACGGGCCGACAGCGGCGGCAGCCGTCGCCCCGGTGGCCAGGTAGCACGGCCAGCGCAGGCGGCTGACCGTGCGGGCCCGCCGCCAGCTTGCCGGCAGCAACGCGACGCCGGTCTGGACGGCGACGGCCGCGACCGCGGAACCCGCCCCGGCGCCGGCGGCGCGCACCCACCGCGGCGGCGAGCCGGCGAGGAAGATCGCCGCCAGCGCGAGAATCAGGATCAGACCTGGCACGATGAACGCGATCCCGCCAACGAGCGCACCCGGCCGGCCCCGGAGCCGCCAAGCGCAGTAGATCGCCAGCTGGGTGGACGCCGGTCCGGGCAGCAGGTTACAGACCGCTACGGCGTCTTCGAATTCGGTGGCGGTCAGCCACCGCCGTCGCTCCACGCAGAGCTGGCGCAGCAGCGCGATGTGCGTCGGCGGGCCGCCGAAGCCGAGGCAGCCGATCCGGCCCCATTCCCGTAACACGGCGAGCAGGCTCGGGTGAGCGGGGGTGGCCGCGGACGGCGCATCGAGCTCCACGGTTGACATCCTCTCCTCCCCCGAGGGAGGGGATTCCCGGGCCTCGCGGCACCCGGCCGGGTGGTCAGGGTCGGCGCCGATCCACGAACCCTCCCTCCCCTGAAGCACTCGACTGAAGCACTCGACCGGCTGGCCGCGAGATGGTGGCCGCGAGGGTGTGTCGCGGCCACCATCTCTGCGAGCCAGGCAGCTCGGTCAGATCTTTCAGATTTTAGCGAGGAGGTTCCGCATACTCGTGATCTCGGCGTTCTGGGTGTTCTGAATATTCTCGGCGAGCTGCTGCGCCGGGGTATAGCGTCCGTCGCGGATTTCCGTCTTCGCCATGGTGACGGCTCCCTGGTGATGTGCGATCATCATGGTGAGGAACATCTTGTCGAAGGCGGGTCCGGTCGCGTTCCCCAGCGCGGTCATGTCCGCGCTGGACATCATTCCTTCCATGGTGTCGCCCGGCATCATGGTTTCTGATCCGTGGCCGTTCATGCCGTGGCCGTTCATGCCGTGGCCGTTCATGCCGTGGCCGCCCATGCCGGGGCCGCCCATGCCGGGGCCCGATCCGCCGCCGCCGGCGGGGGGAGCGGTGGGCTGCTTCCAGGCCGTGAGCCAGCCGACCATCGTGGTGATCTCCGGAGTCTGCGCGGCGCGGATCTGCGGCGCGAGGGTCTTCACCTCCGGGTTCTGGGCGTGGGTGCCGGCCAGGTCGGCCATCTCGATGGCCTGCCGGTGATGGGGGATCATGTTCTGGGCGAAGATGACGTCGGCGGCGTTGTAGTCGGTGCTGCCGGTGGCACTGGTGGCACTGGTGGCACCGGTGYTGCTTCCCCCGCTGCCGCACGCGGTAAGAACGGCTGCGGCCAGAAGCGCCGGGATGAGCAGGATGAGTCGTCTCATGCTGGTTCCTCGTCTGCCAGGTGTCGGTAGATCCTTGTGCGGGTTCGCCGTGCGGAAGTCCGTGGGGACGCGCAGGCGAAAGCCGACCGGTCTACAGGCGGAGCACGCAGAGGCAGACGAGTGAGGGTGCGTGGGACGGTGGCGGTCCGCCGGGGGGCGATCGTCCAGGCCGGGATGACGCCACACGTAGCCGGCTCCGGGCGGTGAAGGTCGAGCGGACGGCGCGGGTGAGCAGCAAGGCGATGAACAGGACGCCGGCCAGGCGAAGGAACGCCAGGCACAGCTGACCGGCATGCCCGTCGTGGCCTGCGTCTGTGGCCGGCATCGTGACCCTGGTCCGCGGGTCGAGACCGGCCAGGTGGACGGGCGCGGAGCGCGGATTCATCCCACCGTCGGGCATCGTCGCGTCGGGCATCGTCATTGATTCGCTCCGGGCCGCGGGGAGCCCGTGCGTGCCGGAGTCGGTATGGCCGGCGTGCGCGGACAGGCCGCCGTGCATGAGCAGAATGCCGAGGAGCACGGGCACGAGAAGCGGGAGCAGATGCAGCCTGCCCGGGGTGCTCTTTTCTCTTCCTCGGYGCCGGACCCTCACCGTTGCATGATGCTCCACGCGCAGGCGCTCGGTAAAACCCGCGCCCGGGCCGGCTCGTCTCTCGCACGGTCGAAAGAGCGGCTTACCGGACCCTGCCGACGTAGTAGCTGCYGCTGTAGATKGGCTGTAGGTTGACATTTCGTCGAGTTTGTGGCGCGGCCCACATATAGCCGTTGCCTGCGTAGATGCCCAGGTGGGTGATGTTGCCGGGAGTCCCGAAGAAGATGAGGTCGMCGGGCTTCTTCCCGGACCTGGGGATGCGCACCGTGGCCTGGAACTGCTGCTGGCCGGCCCCTGGTCCGCACCCGAGTTGCACATGCCGCACGGCTCGGACGCCGTACACCGACCACCGCACCGCCGGACCCTTGTTGACGATGTCGACCCGATCCAGCCCCAGAGAAACTGCGACAGCACGGCTCGCCGTGGTCTCCTCCCCGGCGTCGTCGAGCCAGCAAGGAGCTATGATCATGGTGTTGCGCGGCAGGGACCTTCGGATCCAGCAGGCTTGAGAGGAGACGCGATGATTCAGGATCGCGGTCCTTCCCTTCGTCCCCGATGCCGACGACCCGTACGGCATCGGGGACGGCTCGTCGACGCCCTGCTGTCCGGCAGCTACCTCGCCCYCACCCATGCCACTGTCGACTTCGACCCGACCCTGCTGGCGGCGACCGAGACCTATCGGCAACGCGGCATCCCACGCAGCCACGCAGCCGCGCCGAGGTGGAACGTTTCCTGGCTGGCCTGGAACTCGTCGAGCCGGGCGTGCAGGTCGTGCATCGCTGGCGGCCGGACGACACCACGCCGAAAGACGTCACCGACGCCCAGGTCAACAACTACGGCGCCGTAGGCCGCAAACCGTAACGTCCCTCCGATCGGCCCCGATGCTGGCGGTACCCACCTCCAGAGAAGCTGTGTCTCCCCAGATCACCTCTGGGGAGACACAACGAGGAAACCCTGGCGAACTTCGGCGCTTCGCCGCTGGGGCGGATCACTACCAGCGTGGGCGCACCGGTCCACCCGTGAAGAACCGGAGCAGGTCGCCGAGGATCCACTCAAGATCCAAATTGGGTTCCGGCTCGACTGGCGGTCCGGCCAGTCGAGCACCGGGGTGAACGGTGCGGTCGGTCACTGGATACCTCGATCAGACGGCGACCGACCTGAACGGGGCGCTCCTCCCCAGGCCGGTGATACGCGCGCGGAACGGGGCAGGCAGATGGATCACATCAGGCCTACTACTCGGCCGTAGGCGCCCACCGGGTCGTCCTGGCTGGGTGGGTCCGGGTGGCGGTGCTCGGGGAGGGCGGACAGCTCCGGCCGGTAGACGACCAGCCTGCCCGCGCGTTCCCGCTTGGCCGCGTACATGGCCAGGTCGKCCTGGTGCAGCAGGCTGTCGGGACTGGCCGGCCGGGTGGTGGAGCCGTCGAGCGTGACTAGGCCGAAGCTGGCCCGCGGGGTGTAGATCTGCCCGGCCAGCAGGCACGGCTCCTGGACTGCCATCGCGAGCCGCTCACMCACCTTCCGGGCGTCGACGCCGCCGCTGCCGAGAATGATGGCGAACTCGTCCCCGCCGAGCCGGGCGACGGTGTCCACCGCGCGGGTGTCCGCCCGCAGTCGCTCCGCGCTGATTTTGAGGAGTTCGTCCCCGGCGGCATGGCCGAGCGTGTCGTTCACCAGCTTGAACCCGTCGAGATCCAAAAACAGGACGGACACCGTCCCGGAGTCGCCGGCGTGGCAGGCGTCGGGGTTGTCGGGGTTGTCGGGGTCGTGGGTGAGGGCTCGTTGCAGCCGCCGAGTGAACAGCGCCCGGTTCGCCAGGCCGGTCAACGGGTCGTGGAACGCCTGATGGTGAAGCTGCCGTGCGCGCTGGCGTACCTCGGCCAACAGTCGGTTACTCTCCGCCAGGGTGACCATCTGCCRGACCAGCGCCACCAGCAGCAGTCCGACCATGCCGTACGCCTCGAACCGGTCGAGCTGCGCACCGGTCGACAGTTTGCCCAGGATCAGCAGGCCGGCCGCACCGAGCACGGCGTAAGGCAGCACGGCGTGCGCCCACACCGCCCGGGGGCCGCCCGGGGTGAGGCTGTCGGTCGTGAGGCTGTCGGTCGTGAGGCTGTCGGTCGTGAGGCTGTCGGGTGTGGGGTTGTCCGGGTGCGTGCGCGCCGGTAGCAGAGCGGCAAGGAAGATCATCATAAAGGCGAGGGTGAATCCGATCATGGCCCAGGGGGGAAGGTGGTGGCTGTCCGGCGCGGTGCTGTAGACGGAGATGTTGCTGGTGAGTCCGTCGATCAGCAGGCCCGTGCTGAGCAGTACCGACGCCGCCGGGGAACGCGGCCGGCGGAAGCAGGTGATCAGCARCACCGCCGTGGCRAGGATCAGGCTGGCGACCGGGTGGAGCAGGGCGRCCAAGAGCTGGATGGGGTCGGGCGGGCCGGCCGGGACGAGCGCGGCGAGAGTCGTCCCCCACGCCAGCAGGATGATCGAGCCGACGATCAGCACACAGTCCAGCAGGGTGATCGTATGCCAGCGGTATCCGCTGTGTCGCGCGGTCCTGGTGTTCTCGCCCTGGCCTTCCACCGGTGCGGTGGGTAGGGACAGCAGCCCGGCCAGGGCCACCCCGTAGAGAACGAGGAAGATGGCATAGCTCGGGGACATGCGGCCAGTCAGGAAGCCGCCGGCGAGGAACGTCGCCGCCGTCGCGAGGTTGGCGACCAGCACGCCGCCAGCGGCGAGGCGGGCGAACCGCCGGCGGCGCTCCGTCCCGCGAACCTGCCGGGCGGTCCGGAAGCAGGCGGCCGCAGTGGCCAGTTGGGCAGCGGCGTCGAGGAAAATCGACGCGATTCGGGGGGTCTCCGGATTTACGACCAGTTTTCCCCAGGTCTTGCCGGATTCGGCTGGCCGCTGCGGGGCAAGTTCCCGAGTCCTCGTCTGGAAGAACTCGACGGCGGGCGTCCTCGCCAGCGTGTACCACCTATCGTGGGTGATCGGGTATACGGGGGTCATTATTTCTCCTTGGCGGGGTGTCAACCCGGATCGCCGTATTGCGTGCACAGCCAGCGACGATCATGACGGTTGGCGGTCGACGAAACACCGCGCCTGATCGTGCAGTGCTGTCACCGTCTTGACCTGCGTGACAGGTTCACCGTCCGTCGCATACAGGTCGGTGAGCGTGTCAGCGTTGTCGACGTTGACAAGGGTTCCCATCGGCTTTCCGCTGCCTTGTTGTATGAAGTGAGTCACAGCCTTGCAGTCGGTGGGGGGTGGTGCACCACCCCTCCGGGTAGTCAATAGCTGGAAATCGGGTGGTCAGTGTCCTGAGCGAAGCCACTCTTCCCGGAGATCCTGGTTTAGATCTTCTTTTTTTATGCGGAGCGTGGCGAGAAGCATGGGCGGTGGTCGAATCCGAGCTCCCGCCACCGTCGAAAGACCGGYGGGCACCACCTCAAGGGCACGAACGTCCACGTCCGCCGACGGTGCTCCCGTTGCTGACGGTGTTGGTGCGGCTCGCCTGCGTGCAGGACCGGGATGGCGGCCGGCCGCCGCTGGCTGGCCGCCCCTGGCTACCCACCCGGCGATCGCCGGACGGGAAAACCACGGGTTCACCCGTGAATGGACATGAACCTAAAGTTTTGATATCGCGCCTGGACTGGGCGGTTCGGGTGCGTGGAGCCGGCGTTGCGGCGGTGGGGACGTTCCCATTTCCGTAGCCGGGTGTGGGTGGGAAAGGCGACGGGATCTGCCGGGCCGGGCCCGTTTCCAGCGGCCGCCTTCTCCAGGGTCGGGCCTTCTCCAGGGTTGCTGTGGATGGTGCCTGCCCGTGCCGTTAGGGTGCTCGTCAGTGGCATCCGAGTGGCATCCGAGTGGCGAGCGGATGTCCGAGTGGCAAGGGGATGGAGGAGCGGTGACGGAAACACGGGACCCGGCGTGGGTAGCGACGACGGGGGACCGGGAGCCGGTGAACCTGCGGATGGATCTTCCTCATACGGCCCGGATGTATGACTACTACCTGGGTGGGAAGGACAACTTCCCGGCCGACCGGGAGGCCGCCGAGCAGGTCATCGCCGCGTTCCCCAACGCCCGCGTCACGGCCCGGGAGAACCGGGCGTTCATGACGCGGGCGACCCGGTYTCTGGCCGGGGAGGTCGGGATCCGCCAGTTCCTGGATATCGGTACCGGCATCCCCACCAGCCCGAACCTGCACGAGATCGCCCAGGGCCTCGCCCCCGACACCCGGGTGGTTTACGTCGACAATGACCGTTGCAAGTCGGGTTGTGCACACGCCTGAGTCACGGGTGCACRTCGGCGCGCGACGCCGCGCCGCTATCCAGCACGCCGCACGGCCTTCGCTAGCCAGGGCCATGGCCAGGGTGGGGCGGCTGGTGGCGCTGCCCGCCGTGTGGGGCGCCGTACTGGACACGGTGCCGAGGCCCCGGATCTCGTCCGTGTCGAGGAAGGCCATCGGGTCTCAGCGGTGCAGGGGCCGTTACGATACGGCGTAGTTCGGGCCGGATATGTCGTTCTGCACCCTGTGACACGACATGCACAGGGCTCACGCGCGTACCCGTGGTGGGGTGCCACGGGCAGAAGGGGGTCAACAGTCAGTGACTGACAGCGATCGCGTCCCGGGTTGGTCCTTCTCATCGGCCGCAGCCAGCAATAAGATCACCGAGTCTGGCAGTACCCCGGTTGATCTGAAGACCGATATTCCGCACTCAGCCCGCCTCTACGACTACTACCTCGGAGGCAAGGACAACTTCCCCGTGGATCGGGAGGCCGCAGAGAAGGTGATCGCGGCAGCGCCGGAAGCGCCGCTGATGGCCCGGGAAAACCGTGGCTTCATGYATCGTGCCGTCGGTCACCTCACCTCAGAAGGCGGGATCCGTCAGTTCCTCGACATCGGGACAGGTATCCCGACGAGCCCCAATCTGCACGAGGTGGCCCAAGGAACCGCCCCTGACGCGCGGGTCGTCTATACCGACAACGATCCGATCGTGCTCGTTCACGCCCGCGCTCTGCTGGCTGGCACGCCGCAGGGCCGTATCGCCTACCTTGACGCCGATGTTCGGGATCCTGTCGGCATTCTGGYCTCATCCGAGGTTCGGGACTGCCTGGACCTCACTCAGCCGGTCGCGCTGTGCCTGGTCTCGATCCTGCACTTCATCGCGGATGACGACGATCCGTATGGCATCGTGCGCACGCTGGTCGACGCTCTTGCACCCGGCAGTTACCTGGTTCTTTCGCACGCCACGACCGACACCCAGGCACGGGGAGTGTCCGACGTCGTGTCGACCTACGGTCGCTCGTCATCGTCGCTGACGGTCCGCAGCAACAGTCAGATCATGGCCTTCTTCGACGGGCTGGACATGCTYGAGCCCGGCCTGACCCTGGTCCCGGCGTGGCGACCCACCGGCGACCTCCCCAAGGGCCACGAACTGGTATGGATTGCGGGCGGTGTAGGCCGTCTGCCCTGACCAGCCCACCGCGCGGACCAGCCGCCTACCCAGGCTGGCTCGCTGGCCGGTGTACCGGTGGAATGTCAGGCTAGTTGGAGAGGGCGGCGATGCTGGATCTGAGGGAACAGTCCATACCGGACGTACTCGAAAAATGCAGGAAGGCACTGGATGTAGAGTTCAACGACGATATTCCGGCGTTCGGATGGGGTGGGAAATCCGTCGGCTTTGAAACAAGCCGGGGTACGTGGGTGAAGATTCTTTYCCGAGCGGCCGGTTCGATAAACGAGCGGACGTGGACCGGAGAGGAATGCTCCTCCGTCCTGTCGGGGGTGTCGAAACCGAAGCTTCTCCGCTCCATTCGGTGGTCGGATGATGATCGGGGAGTCGTCTGGCGTGCAGATGAGACGACGCTCGTCTCGTTCTCGATTGTCAGCTCCACGCCMGAGATTCGGAACGATTCACCTGGACTCTCTGATGCATGGTGGTCAGACCTACGTGAATCGTTGGCTGCCTTGGCAAGACACAGGACGACCCGTGTCGGTGTACGTCAGGATCTCATCAACCGCCGTATACGTGAATTCGCAGGAGACGCGATCGACTCTTCCGTGGATGAGTGGACGACCGCGCACGCCGATGTGCATTGGGCAAATCTGACGGCGCCCACGTTGGTGCTCCTCGATTGGGAGGGATGGGGACTTGGGCCGCGCGGTCTGGACGCGGCAACTTTGTGGGTGTTCTCGCTCCTCGCGCCGCCCGTGGCTGAGAAAGTGAGCCACRAATTCTCCGAGGATCTTTCATCCCGGTCCGGGAAGATCGCACAGCTTTTCATGTGCGTGGAGTTGCTGAAAATGGTGCGCGACTTTGGTGACCACCCGGACATGGAGAAGCCATTGGCTCGCGAGGCTGACCGGTTGACGATAGAACTCTCGGGCCCCATGCGATGATCCACCGCCCGGTTCCATTACTAGGCATCGAGTGGTCGAYGATTACGCAGGAGAACCCTATACCGTTCGATATTCTCCTGATCAACGTCAAGTCGGGCTGCCTCCACGAGTTGCCTCAGGTGACTTAGGCGGTTGAGGCTAACCGCGACTCGGGCGGCCGGCGGCAATTCGTAGGCGAGACGGAAAGCCACCTGCGGTACGGCAAGGACAAATGGCGGGCGGGCACTCAGAAGCGATGCGAGGTTTAGACTTTCCCAGAAAGACTGCCGGGTGTCGCCACCAAAAGGGCTCATCCCCCACCGGTTCCTCACGTCTACGCGAAGCAGCCCAGCGAAGGAATCAGCAGCCTCCCAGACAGCCGGACTCGCAAGCACGCCACTTCGGTGCATCAGATGGGCGGGGCGGGGCGCGTGGTCCGGCAGGTAGCCTCCAAGCGCGTCGACCAGCGGTCGAGCATCCCATGTCGAGATGCCCCATTCCGCGCACAGGCCAGATTGCACAGCGTCGTTGAGTGTCCGGGCAGCTTCCAGGAAGAGATCCTGGCCGCGGCCGGCTCCAGCCTCTCTCACGCTCCTTTCCGGGTTGTGTAGAAAGACGACGTCGGGAACCCGCCCCAAAGCGTCCACGCTTTTTTCCATCGCGCGCCTAATCCGTGCAGGCTCCAAGGAATGCTCAGAATGCCCGGTCGAGGAAGGGAAAAATCCAACCTTCGTCGAGAGGTGGAACTCGGGGAGGAGATCGGGGATCATGGCGGACAGCCGCGCGTGCGACGAGAAATCGGCGTAGTTGAAGGCCGTGTCGATGTCCCGCACACCCTGCTCCAGGGCTGCTTCTAGGATGTCCCGCTGGTGACGAGTCCTGTATAGCCCGAGGACAATTCTTCGGTCAGCGCGATGCATATTCCCTCCCGAACGAGAATCCGCGCGAGAGGTCGGATATTGATCCCTGTCTCAGCACTCGCCTTATCCAGATCCACGGGACATCCTGCCAGCAGGAGGGCGAGTGYCGGCGCCGCCTTCTCCCGAACGGTAATCTTCCTGCCACCCGCGTAGACCACAAGGTTAGAACCTTCCCGTTCGACGTGAGGCGCGAACTCGGAAACGCAGACGACGACGTCCGGCTCCTGCGATGAAGGGAGCAGCGGAGCGTGCCGCGCGGAAGGCTGCGACCGCTCACGCGCGGCAAGGAAAGCTGCCGGCGGATAAGAACGGAACAGATCAACCGCAGCGGCTTCGAGACGCGCCTGTTCCTCTTCTCGCTCATCACTGGAACCGAAACGACTCAGATCTCGCCGGAAGATCTCCAGGTCGCGTGCGCGGTCGGCAACCCAGGCTAGCCAGTCTACTCCCGTACGTTTGACGAACCCGAAGGTGAGGTGAAGGCTCAACGGATCGCTGTGGTCGGTGCGAGTCGCCTGGTGCCAGTAGCCACGCGGGATATGCATCACATCCCCTGCCTTTAGGACGCCCTGCCATACCGATTTCTCGCTTGCGGCAGAATTCGGTTCGGCATCGCGGTACATAGGAACCGGCCGCGAGTAGCTACGGACGTCCCAGGTCTTTTCGCCCACAAGTTGGACAACGATGACGTCGTGGTCATCCCAATGGCTCGGAAAACCCGAAGTCGATCGGGTCGTCAGATACGCGTTGACCTGCACCAGTTCATGCGACCACCATTGAAGTGCGCGAGTGGCAACCTCCAGCGTGGGATCAAATGTGTCCAGAGCATCGAGCACAAGAGTCACGCCCGTATCAAACAGGCTTTCCATCGCCCGAGGATCCGCCACGCGAATATTCTGCCGTCGCCTGTTAGCCTGAGAACGAAGGTAGTCGCTGGGATGGAGTTCTCCTCCGTCCTTGAAAAGGYGAAGCTGAGGTGGTTCCAGACTTCGTCGCATGACGATGTCCAATAGTCGCGAAGGGGTCATCAGCCGTTGACACAATGACGTGTCTGCCAGATGACCCCGCGCGAACTTCCGTCCAAGAGGTGAGACGTCCTGCCAATTGAACGCACCCTCAATTCCCTGGACCAGACGATGCTCCATCGCTAGCGACTCGCTCCTCGCTRCTCAAAGGTATCGAGGGTGGCCATGGTGCCGCGTTCCTAGCTATCCCTAGCTGTTTTCCTCGGGAAAGTTCAGCCCGTCTCCCGATCCTCCGTCGCTACGACCGGTGCTTCCGCCGTCGGAGTGCTCGGCGTCGTAACGGTCCTGCACGTGCGCCAGGTTTTCAACGGCTACAACCAGGTCRTCGTCAGGGTTCATCTAGCTTCCTCGCTCTCAATCAGGCGCCACTTGGGCTTCCGCCCGGACGTCACATGGTAGGAGCCCCCTAAAGGGCATCGCAACCGCTTTGACGAAAGAGATGCAGCTGTGTAACTGAAGCAAGCAGCCCGGGACCGGACGGCGAGCCGAGGCAGACGAAAGGCGTTGACATCTGTATGCGCAGGTARACCGGCCAACGGGGCCGCCAAAGGAAGCAGTAGGCGCCCACACCTCGACCCGGGTGGGAGTGCTCAGGAGGGGTCAGCGCAAGCGGGCGTCGCTGGGCGGGAAATACCCGCACTTGCGACGCCCGCACGGTCCCGGTGGCAACGGGGCTCAGCGTCAGGAGTCGAACTCACCATCGTTGATGCCCGCGACAAACGCCGCCCACTCGGCGGGAGTGAAGCGCAGGACCGGCCCGCCTTGTTGCTTCGAGTCGCGGACGGCCCGGCCGCCGTCGGGTAGGGTGGCTACCTCGACGCAGTTGCCGCCGGTGCCTCCGGAATAGCTACTCTTGCGCCAATTCAGTGCGTCGTTACCGGATTCGGTCATCGCTCCATGTCCTCACGTGCGGCTTTGATAGTTGATAGGGAGCCGTTGGTCGGGGCGAGGGCGGAGCTTCGGAGTTGGTTCATCCATGTCTCGTAGCGCCGAACCTCCGCCTGCTTCTCCAGGTAGAGGCTTCCCGTGGGCGCCTCGATGTAGACCATTTCGGGTGCTCCTCCGGTGTCCGGGAAGCCCAGGATGGTGAAGCTTGAGATCATGCCGGCATGGGCGCCTGCGGTGAAGGGCACGATCTGGATCGTCACGCCGGGTTGGTCGGATGCCTCGATGAGCCGGTCAAGCTGCCTGGCCATGATCGCGGGGCTTCCGACGTGGCGGCGAATCACTGCCTCGTCAAGGATCGCCCAGAGCTGGACGGGCTGATCACTGGTGAGGATCTTCTGCCGGTTCATCCGTRGTTCCACGGCTCGGTCGACTTCGTGCGCAGGTAGTTCCGGCGATGCCGCGCGGATGACGGCCCGTGCATAGTCCTCGGTCTGGAGCAGGCCGGGCACAAGCAGGCTCTCGAAGGTCGTGATCGTGGAAGCTTCGGCTTCCAGGCCGATGTAGACCTGAAACCAGCGCGGGACAAGATCGCCGTAGGAGTGCCACCAAGCGGGCTTGCGACTCTCCTTCGCCAGCGCCAGCAACGCCTGTCGCTGGTCGGCGTCGGTGACGCCATAGAGGTCAAGCAGATCCGCGACGTTGCGCGTGATGAACCGGAACTGACCGGTCTCCATCCGGCTGATCGTCGGCCCGCTGCGGTGGATGTGCTCCCCGGCCTGGTCGACGGTCAGCTCCTTCGCGTCCCGTAGGCGGCGCAGCTCCGCGCCCAGCCGTCGCCGGCGCACCGTAGGGCCTGGCGTGCTCGCCATGCTTCTCCCCTCTTTCTGGTAGCAGTCTGCCAGCCCATCGCTCGGCGCTGCCTACCCAGATCGAACGCAGGGCACGTACGTACTTGCGTATGTTGGCTCAGTGGGTGCATCCTGCCACTACCGCGCTGTCGACCGTGACAGCGGGCGTCGCGCGGGACGGGAGGCACAGCGAGGGACTCCCGCCCGCGACCAAGGGAAGAGGGGCCATGGACGAACGCCGCTTCGTGGTGTGGCAGGCACCGCGCCCTCAGCCGGGCACCGGTCGCAACTCAGGGTTTCAGCATGACAACGGCTGACCCGTCGCCGGTGGTCCGGGTGGCCGTGGCGTACTTCCCCCCGACAGCCGCCGCTATTCCGGCCGTGCGTGCGAGCACGGTTCGCACGCTCGCAGCGTGGTTCCTCGATCCAGCGGCCGTCAGTGGTGCGGAATGCGTCGTGTGCGAGTTGGCGTCGAATGCTGTGAAGGCGAGCCGCCCGGAAGACGTGGTGGCCATTCGACTTACTGCCACGGGCAGGAATGTACTTGTGGAAGTGTGGGACGGTAGCGATATCACACCGCGGATCACAAGCCCCGACCCTTTCAGCGAGGGCGGGCGTGGCCTGTTGATGGTCGACGCGCTGTCGCGACGATGGTCGTGGTATCGGGTCAAAACGGGCGGAAAAGTGGTATGGGCCGAGATTCCCGGCGTAATGCGGGCCGCGTCGCAGACGACACGCGCCACCGCGCCGATGCCGACCCGGCAACCGCAGATAGGGCCGGAGCCTACAGCGCCGGTCGTCTATCGCACGGACCCGGAGACCTTGCAGCGGGTCGCGGACGCGATACGCGCGCTGGACCCGTGGCATCGACCCCCGACCGGCCGACGTTCACCCGAGAGCACAGCGCGCATCGCATAACACGCCAGGACGGAAAGGGGGGGACATGCGACGGCCGAGCGCACGTGCGGAACGAAACGGGTTACGGCTCCGCATGCTGGACGAAGGTATGACCCACGCKGATATCGCGGACGAGTTCATCCGCCGCTATCGGTATCGTCCCCGCGCGGCATTCCGGCACGCCTACGGGTGGACACTGGAACGGGCCGCCGACCATATCAACGGCGACGCGGCCCGTCTCGATCTCGACCCGGACGGCAGAGCTCCCATGACCGCGCCCCGCCTGTCGGAACTGGAGCAATGGCCGGAACCGACCGCACGGCGACGGCTCACCCCGCAGACCCTCGCGCTGCTCGCGACCGCGTACGGAACCGACGTGCACAGCTTGCTCGACGGTCACGATCACGCCCGCATCCGGTCCGCCGACCGGCTGGTGATCAACGCGATGATGTGCATCGGCCAGCCGTCCGCCTGCCTGTGCGACCGACGTCGACAACCAGCGGCGGCGCGGCCCCGGGTGCCCAGGCCACGGCCGGACACACGGRCATCGTCGGGAGTCCTGCTGTGAGGGCATACCCCCTGCCCGTCCGGTAGCCCGACCGGTCCGCGTTGCGGTCTCCCATTTGAGCCGCTACCCGGCCGGGGCTCGCTGGCGCAGGCCGCACGCCCGCTGGCACGACCCGAGGACAGCCCGACTTGTACCCCCGCAGGTCGTTGGTGCGGGGCGTCCGGCGCGGCTGCCGCGAGTGGYCGACCGGACGAGCACGTCTCGCCCGTCTCGCCACGGGCGGTGACCGCTGCGCTGTGCAGGGGTGTGCACAGCGGTGTGCAAGGGCTGTGCACAGCGGTGTGCACGAGGGTGTGCACGCATGGCCCTACGCGCGTGGGCGCGCGCCTGCGCGCGTAGGGCCATGCTGGTGCCCGCTGGGCATGCATTGCACAAGAAAGGTCACGTTCCGTGATGGCTAGCGTCATCGGGGATCGCTGGCGATGCGAGGTCGGTCGTCACGTGATGACCGGCGGGTCCGGGGCCTGGCCGTGCGTGGTGGCTGTGGTGGGAATGGTCGCGGTTGTGGCGGTGTGGGGTCGGCTGTGCGTGCGAGGGGCGAGTTTCGGGGGCGGGTGGCGGTGGGCTGCTACCCGCGTCGGACGGCTGTTTGTGCAGCGTGGCAGGGGTGTCGGGTACGGCGGGTCGGGTGGGCGTCGCCGCTACCCGTAGCGGCGACGGCGCGACCGGGGCGGGGGTGCCAGCGGAGTGCTGGGCGGTGCCAGCGGGGCGCTGGGCATGGTGCTCGGGCGGGGTGGGGCCGTGGCTGGCTGGCCAGTTGGGAGGCCCTGGGGTGGTTGGCGCGGACATGCGGCCGGCGGCGGCGTCCAGGATGGCCGTAGAGCGCCCGAACTGCCCAGCGGTAGCCCGGTTTCTGGGAATGGGCGTGCGGCTGTGTCTGGCGTGTCGGGGCGGGGTCGGCGGGCGGTTCGCTGGCAGGGCGGCGCGAGGTGTGCTGGTTAGGCTGGGGCCGTGGCCGGGCGTGGCCCGGTGGTGTCCCCCCGACGACGTGGGTTGAGGTTCTGGGCGTGTCCGGTCGCGGTTGCCGAGAAACGTGCCGAACCACCGTGGTGGAGATGTCCGAGTGAGGTTTTCACACCCCCCGATTCTGTGATCTCCGTCACCTTTGCTGATCGCTGGCGTGTTCTTTTGCGGTGTTTGCCGGAAATGTGAGTCCGCCCATCGGGCCCCCCACCCGCCTACCCACCGGACCCCCCAACGGGCCACCCGTAAAGACGGGTAGGTGTGACGTCCGGTGCTGGCGCAGGTCAGGGGCTGTTTCGCACCCACCCAAGCACTCCAGGACTGAACTCCTGATTCAGCATTCTGTCATAGTCCGGGGTGTGGGGGGCGGCCGTTCGCGTGGTCCGGTCAGGCATGGCGCGATGATTCTGCGGGTATGACAGATGTGATGTGTTCTGTGGTTCCGCGCGTCGCGAGGAGTGCCGTGCCCTGTGCGTCGTCTGCCCGCCCGCTGGTCCTCGGTTTCTCGTGTGGTTCGTCGGCGCGCCTGTGCGGCGCGGTCCGGGACCGCAGCGCGGGCCAGCGGTGCGGCCCACGGCGGCCAGACAGGCCCGTAGCACGGTCGCTGTTCGGGAGTGCTGGGCAAACGGCACGGGCCGCGCCACAGGGCGTCTGAGGCGGGCCGGGCGCCGCTGACGTCGCGGTGTGACGCCCCCCGGGTGGTGCTGTCCGCCCGTGCCGGGGTTCCGTGACGGCCGTGGACGCGATCCGGGTTGAGTCCGGGTCTGCTGCCGGTCGGGTCCGGGTCTGCGGCGCGTCAAGTCCCGATCCGGGTTGAGTCCGGGTCTGCTGCCCGGGAAATCCCCGGAATGACCCAGCCTGATAGCTGCCCCGCGCTGCCGCATCGGGAATGGTGGTGATACCCACCCCGACGATACGAGAAAAGACGCCGGAGTACCGCACGTGGCAGTGGTATTCCGGCGTACGACCCCCCGCGAGGAGGCGTCTATTGCCTGTTCTCCTGGACGCTGGCGACGAGTCCGCCCCGTCGTCACCCCCCTTGCGGGACAGCGTGAGGAACAGCCCGGTCGGTCTGACCGGGCACAGCCGGTGCGTCCGCGTGCCCCGCGCCCCTGTCCCCCGGGTGCGGGTCGGACGCGTCCACCGTCGTCCGCCGGTGCGCTGTCCACGAGCGCGCGCACGGCGGCCAGCACAGCCCCCGCCCTGGGGCGGAACGGTAGCGGCAGCGCCGCTACCAGGTAGCGGCACGGCTACCCCGCCCCGGGCCCGCGCACCCCCGCTGGCCTGCGCTGTTCCGGCCGGGTAGCGGTAGCGGCTCCCGCCCCGCGCCCCCCGCAACCCGCCGAAACCGGCCGTCGACGCCCCCGGCCCGCCGCTACCGCTACCGGGAACCCGTGCAGGGACAGGAGGACCCGACACGTCCGTTCCGGCCGCACCCGACGACCCCGCCCCATCCCCGTGGCCACCTCGCACCACCCCCGCCCCCGCACCACCCGCACCGGCCGCCCGCGACGACCCCGCCCCGTCGCCACCCCCGCCCGGCCCGACCCCGCACCCCCACAGCGACCGTGACCCTCTCCCGCCCGGTGAGACCGTCGTCACTGTCTCGGCGCAGGATTTCAGGCTTCCTGACGTGCTCAAACACCTGGAAGCAGGAAGGATCGTGCTCGTCATTCCCACCCGCCGGTAAGCCACCCGGCGGCGCGCGGAACGGCTGGACCCCCGTTCCGCGCGCCGCGTTACCCGCGGAAGCAAAACCCGTTACCAAGGTCCACAATGCCATTCGCGCCGCTCGCGTCCGCGAACTCCGTGCCGATCTTGATGCCCCACGTTCCGTCATGATCGGACAGTTCGATGCCCCACGAGTCCTTCACGGCGCGGACCATGCCCCGCTTCTCATCGGTGTCACCGGCCGCCCACGTGTCGGCCACCGTCCGCCCGGTCTCCGCGTAGTCGTACACATCGGGGATAACCTCGAATTGTTCGATGGCCACCCGCAGCGCCTTACGCGTTGCGACCAACTCATCAAGCTTGTCATCGTCTTCCGTGACGGACAGACGGCTTTGGATCCTGGCGAGTTCCGCCCGCATCTCGTCGAGCTCGTGAGCGTTTCCCGCGACACGCTGAAAAGCAAGGATCGGTGTCGTGTCATGGGAGAACATGGACTCGATGACCTCGATGATCGGCAGAGCATCGCAGCCCGTGAAAAGTCCGCACGCCTTACGCTGCTTGGCGTGACCACCACAACGGAGCTTCGGAGTGCGCGGGTTGCCGGCCGGAGTGAGACCAGCGTTAACATGAACCCTCCCGCCGCATGACGGGCAGTCCAGAACCCCACTCATCCAGTTGACGGGCCGCGCCACGGGTCGGCCCCCCTTGTTTCCCCTGCCGTCCGTCAGATTAGCGGCAAGCACGTTGTTCGCACGCCACCACAGCGCCGAGTCGACCACGGGCGTAACCTCATGCGCCCACGTCTCGGTAACGCCCCCATACGTGTACCGGCACTCTTCAACCCCGGTGTGATTCGCGGTAAATCGCACAAGGTTCTTGACCGACGCCGGATACAGGTCGTAGACGCGGCCGATCGATTGCAGGGATTCACGGTTGGCGACACGCTCGTAAATGTCCCTGACCGACTTCGGGTCGACGCAATACGCCTGCTTCGCGTAACGCTCCCCGTTAGCTGCCCAGAACGTCGGCAGCGGGCCGTGATGCGCACCATTCCCCATAATCATCGAGATACCGCGATAGGTCGTCTGCTTAACCGTCTTGGACTTCTCGGCATTCGCGTGCTGGGCGACAAGAGTCACGATGCGGCCGGCGAAATCCGTCCTACCGAACTGAGGTTCAGCAATCGAGATGATGTCACCACCCGCAGACCGGATACCGAGCAGGATCTCCGCTTGCGCGTCCAGATCATCGCGACGGTCAAGCCGTGAGGATTCGGTCACCATAAGAATCGTGTAGTCCCGACGCGCGATGTCGGCAATCACCTCGCGCAACGCCGGTTCCTGCGCGCCGTGGCTCGCGCTGTAACCGTGAAGCTTGACCCACTTCACGATCGTGATCCCACGCTGCGCGGACTCCTCAGTGATGATCTTGATCTGTGAGCTCTCGTCCTGGCTACCCGTGGACACCCTGACGAATCCGGCCCCAAGCTCGCCCACTGTCCAACCTCCACTGTCGGCGCTGGTCACGACCCCCTGCACCGTGCACACTACCCGACAACCTACGACCCGATCGTGCTCACCCACGCCCGCGCGTTGCTGACCAGCACCCCGCAGGGGCGCACCGCCTACCTCGACGCCGACCTGCGCGACCCTGACGGGATCCGCGCTGCCCCGCAGCTGCACAGCACTCTTGACCTCACTCGGCCGATCGCCCTGTCCGTCGTCGCGATCTTCCATTTCATCCCCGACGCGGATGATCCCTACGKGATCGTGCGTCGGCTCCTCGACGCGTTGCCGTCGGGGAGCTATCTTGTCCTCACCCACGGCACCGGAGATTATGATCCGGACGCGGAACGGGCGGCGGAAGCCTACCGGCAGAAGGGGATGTCGGTGCAGCCCCGCAGCCGATCCGAAGTCGAACGTTTCTTCGACGGGTTGGAGCTGGTCGACCCCGGGGTTCAGGTCGTTCACCGCTGGCGGGCCGACGKCAGCGCCGTCGAGGAGCTGACCGACGCGCGGGTCAGCATCTACGGCGGCGTTGCCCGCAAGCCGTAGCACACCATCCGGGCCAGGGCAGGTCTGAACCCGTCAGGCCGCGCAACATCCAGACATCCAGACGTGCCTACCCATAACAAGATCTACAAGATGCCTGAATGCTTACGCGCAACGCCCGGGCGGGCCGAGGGCTGTACGCCGGTGACCGCGAACCGCTCGACCACTACCRCTCGCCGTTGATCCATGGCTCCGGTCAGACCGGAAACTCGGTCCTCGCCGGCTCTGTGGCCACGTGCGACAGGTGTTCGCCCCACCGGCGCGCGCGGTCRATCTCCCCTGGTGCGAGTGCGTTGTCCTTCGTCACGAAGAAGCTCTCCGGCGGGCAAACCTGTCGCGCTCCGTGCCGGCGCAGCAGCCGGTGAATGCGCTTTGACGCCCGGCCAGTCAAGATCGAGGGCCCGTGTGCGCGCGTATCGAACGCTGCCGCATACCCCTCGATCACGCCGCAGCGGGCGAACCATTCCCGCAGTCCGGGGCCTTCTGCGCCGGGCTCGAGCGCCACACCGCTCGGTGGCTTCCGAGCGATCTCGCCGGCCGACGTACGGCTGGCCGGACGGCTCATGCCGTGCACATGCGTGGGACCGCCCACGACGACGACGTCGGCACCGCTGATCACCTCAGGATTTGCGTCACGCACCGGGATGACGACTACCTCATGGAGCGGGCCGATGCCATCCGCAATCGCCTGGCCAATCTGCCTCGTGTTCCCGAACATCGACTCGTACACAACAACAACCCGCATGGCGAAATGCCTCCTCGGATTCACTTACGGCGATGACCCGCAAACRCCGCCGCCTCGGGATCCGACGTTGCCGCTGCCTCGGGAGCCGACGTTGCCGCCGCGTCGCGGGAGGCAGCATCCGCATAGTTCCCTTCGTCTCCTCTTCGCCGTGACCGGCCAAGATCCGGCCCGGGCCTCCACGCCTTGTGCTCCTCAGTGGTCCCCAGCGGGGGCAGCATCCACCGGTGCGAAGGTCCCGGCCAAGCAGAGCACTGATGCCCGGTGGCCTCGCCCAACCGGTCATAGCGCGGCGGTGGGACTGAGCAGGATCGCGGACATCCTTCACGGTCCGCGTCGATGCCCATACAGTGAGCGCCTGATCAAACGTGTGCCCGGCTGGAGCGATTCCGCCTACGGCTACGCAGATCGTCCTGTTCCGCGCGCACCCACCACGCCGTCACGGCCGTCCGCCCGTGCCCGAGGAGTGAGAGGAGCAGAAGGCACGCCGCAGCGACCGGTTAACTGTCCCGGTCCCTGATCAGTCGTTGCCGCCTGTCGTGCGGCGGGTGCTGAGCAGGCGCTCTTCCAGCCAGGCCCATCCTTCGGGGCGACGGTGCCAGCGGTGCCAGTCCCACAGCACCCCGTGCACCCGCGGGCCCTGTTTGATGACCGCCAGCACCGCGACGCGGGTGCCTTCGGAGACAACCATCTCGGGGAACTCGCGAACCGCGCCGTCGGCGGTCCGGAACGATATGCCGCCGCTGCCGAACGGACCGGCGACCATGTCAGCCAGCTCCCCGACCGCTCCTTCGACGCGCGGGATCTCGACGGTCGCCGCCCCTCGATGGGGAACGTCACCGATCGCGACTAGTTCCCCCGTGTCGTGGAACCATTCCAGGTGCGCGACCCTCGACGCGAGGGCAGCAGCGACCGGGTCGGGCACCTGCCAGTTACCGAAATTGGTGATGAAACTGGTCGGGCGCCGCTCGTCGGCAGCGAGGAAGTCGTTGATCCCCCAGATCTCGACGTCCGCGCCTGCGACGGGCAGATGGGAAAGTGGTCCCCCGCCGGTATTCGCGGTCACCCTGCCTCCTCACGGCGCCGTTGCTCGATCCTCAGTTTGCCAGTTGCCAAAGCACGTTCCGCGCCGCCCCCTGCCGCGATGCGTTCCGGCCGGGTCGCGAGTCTGTTCTGGCGACCGTCGTAGGACGTCGTAGGACGCCGCCCGGCACGAGACACCACGGAGGAGACCATGACGACCACACCGGACGGCCCGGCCACAGCGCTGCCTGGCCGCCCGCCCGTCGTTGACCTGACTGCCTGGCAGACCGCCCGTGACGAGCTTCTGGTCCGCGAGAAGGCCCACACCCGCGAGGGCGACGCCCTCGCCGCGGCCCGCCGCCGGCTGCCGATGGTGGAGCTCGACGGGACGGTCGAGGTCGTCGGGCCCGACGGCCCGGTCCCGTTCCTGGACTTGTTCCAGGGCCGCGACGAGCTAGTGGTCTACAAGCACATGTGGTATGACGGCGCGCCGCACCAGGGGCAGTGCGAGGGCTGCACCACTACGGCCTGGCACCTGAAGGACGCCGTCTACCTCAACGCCCGCGGCGTCTCGTTCGCCATCCTGACCACGGGCCGTTGGGACGAGGTGGCCTCCTACGTTGAGTTCATGGGCTACACCCAGCCCTGGTACTCGGTGCGCGACGTGGACGGGCCGGTCGGCGGCAGCATGGGTTACATCACCTGCTTCCTGCGCGACGGCGACCGCGTGTTCCTCACCTACTCCACGACGGGCCGTGGCAACGAGCCGGTCAACGGGTCCCTCGGCCTGCTCGACATGACGCCCTACGGCCGCGGCGAGGCATGGGAGGACAACCCCGAGGCCTGGCCCGAGGGGCGCAGCTCGTGCTGGTTCTGGCGCTCGGACGCGGACGGGAACGCCACCTGGGGCCCGACCAGCCGCCCCGTGCCGCAGTGGACCCGCCCCGGCGCGACCCCCGTGGAGACCCTCGGTCGGCACGGCCACCACCACTGACGCGCCTTCGTCGACGGTGTCGGCAGGAAGCGCCCGTTGAGCGTTTCTATGCTGGCGTGCGTCTTAACGAGGATGAACAGGAGAAAATCCGCGCGGGKCTGCGGACGGAGCTTGACACTCGTCGGCGGGTGCGGCGAGCTGTACCAGCTGTCCGGACCGCAGGTGCAGCGCATGAGTAACCAGGCTTTCTTCACGAAGCTCTTGGCAGAGGTCGAAGAGGACGAGGCGGTCGTAACCGGCGTACGCCTCCGCGAGCCCTACGCCACGCTGACAGGAGAGGCGTTTCGGCGGGCGGTGGCCGGGGGTGGTGGCCGCGCCGGGCATGAGCCGGGCTGGGACAGTGACAAGCCCGGTCTGGCCGCGGACACAAGCCTCGGCCACGATCTGGACCCTGTTGGGGATCTTGGTCGTGGCCAAGGCTTGACCGTGACCAAGGTTCGAAAACGATCTATCTGGTACCCCGGGTGGGATTCGAACCCACACTGTCGGTGGTTTGAGCACCGTCTCTCTGCCGTTGGAGTACCGGGGCCGGCGGGTGGAGCGTGTTGGATCAGACGGAACAGGGGCGAGTTGGCGCAAGTGGAACGGGCGGAGGAACCGGGCGGGACGAGGGCGAGGAGATCGCCGTCGAACCTGGCCGGAACCGCTCCTTGAAGACTCTATCCGGGTAGGGTGCGTTTCGACCTCCCGCCCTCCGTGTCCGGGGCGGGACGGCCCCCCGATCGTCCGTCCTGCCACACTAGGGACGCACCTCCGAGACCAGGAGTCCGACTCGATGAGCCACCCCTCCTCGAACCCGCGCCGGGTTCTGATCGCCGAGGACGAAGCGCTGATCCGGCTCGACCTCAGGGAGATGCTCCAGGAGGAGGGCTATGAGGTGGTCGGGGAGGCGGGCGACGGCGAGATGGCCGTCAACCTCGCCGGCAAGCTCCGCCCCGACCTGTGCATCCTCGATGTGAAGATGCCGAGGATGGACGGCATCGAGGCCGGTGCGAAGATCGCCAAGGACCGTATCGCTCCCGTCGTCATCCTCACCGCCTTCAGMCAGCGGGAGCTGGTGGAACGTGCCCGTGAGGCCGGCGCCATGGCCTACGTGGTCAAGCCGTTCCAGAAGAAGGACCTGCTGCCCACGATCGAGATGGCGATGAGCCGCTTCACCGAGATCGTGAGCCTTGAGGCCGAGGTGGAGGACCTGCAGGGGCGCCTGGAGGCCAGGAAGATCATCGAGCGGGCCAAGGGCGTGCTGCAGACCGAGCACGGCATGACCGAGCCGGATGCCTTCCGCTGGATCCAGCGCACCTCGATGAACCAGCGCCGGACGATGCGGGCGGTCGCCGAGGCCGTGCTGTCGGGTGAGGCGTTGCCGGGCTCGTGACCTCCGTGTCCGTGACCTTCGCGTCCGTGACCTTCGTGTCCGTGATCCCGGAGGCCGGGTGAGCGATTCGTCGCGGACGTCTCTCGCGTCGATGACCGGTTCGATCGGGCGGTGGACCCGGGCCAGATCGCGCACCGGTCGCGGACGCGTGGCGCTTGCGGCTCTCGCCGTCCTGGTCCTCGCGGTGCCCTCGGTCCTGGGGCTCACGCTGGCCGCCAGCCTCGGCGCAGGCGATGACGCCGGTGGCGGCGCTGGCGCCAGAGCCGCCACCGGCGTCACCCGGGTCGCCACCCTCGGTGTGATGGCGCCGCTGTCCGGGGATCTCTCCACGGACGGGGTGAGCGCGCGCAACGCCGTCGCGCTCGCGGTCGACGAGGCCAACAAGTCCGGGGCCGTCCCGGGCTGGCGCATCGAGCTGTCCGCCCACGACGACCTGTCCCGTCCGGACGGGGGAGCGCAGGCCGTGGACGCCTTCGTGGCGAACAATCATGTCATCGGCGTGGTCGGGCCGCTGAGCTCACTCGTAGCGAAGGTGTCCCTGCCCACGCTGAGCGCCGCTGGCATCCCCGTCGTCTCCCCGTCGAACGCGGACCCGACGCTGACCGACTCCGGTTCCCGGCCGCGCACCCGGCCCTTCCCGTCCTACTTCCGCCTGGCCGGAACGGACGAGCGCCAGGCCCGGGTCGCAGCCGAGTACGCGGTCAGGACGCTCGGCCGCAGGCGTATCGTCGTCGTTGACGGCGAACCGAGATACGGCACGACCCTGGGCGCCCGCTTCGCGGCGCGCGCCGCCGCTCTCGGCGCGTCGGTGACATCGGTGTACCAGGTCCGGGGGGACGAAGCGGACGGATCCGAGATCGCCGACACCGCGCGGGCGATCGAGGAGGACGCCCCCGATCTGGTCTACGTCTCGACGGGTGCGGCCTTCGCCGGGAAACTGCGGGCCCGGCTCGCCGACGCGGGGACGTCGATCCAGGTAGTGGGTTCGGACGCGTTGCTCCAGCCCCGCTACACCGACGAGGCGAGGTCGGCAGCCGACGGCGATCTGATCATCGGTCCGCTGGTCCCGCCGACCCGGCTGCCGTCCTCGGGTGCCTTCGTCGCGGACTACTCCGACCGTTTCGGGGGACCGGCGGATGACGAGGGCAGTACCCGTCCCGGGGCCTCGGGCGGCGTGGAATCGCCTGGCGCGAGTGGGCGGTCGAGTGGGACTCTGGGCCCGCGGGGCCAGGAGGACCCTGCGGACCTGCGGAGCCAGGAGGATCCAGCGGAGACCGCCTCGCCCGGCCGGGGCGCCACCACCACCCCGAGGGTGGTCCACGGCACCTCGGCACCGGTATCGGCACCGGGGCCGGGCCTGGAGGAGGGGCCCCACGGGCCCCCGGCCGCCGGTACCCGCGGTACGTCCGGGGTGAACGACCCCGCCGCGGAGCTGGAGCTGCGGCGGGCCGAGGCCATCCCCGCGGTCGCGGCCTATGCGTACGACGCCGCCAGGGCGATCATCCGCGCAGCGGCCACGGTGCTGCCGGGCCGGACGACCGTGGACGCGGCCACCAGACACGACCTCGTGACGGCGATCGGAAGCGGCTCGTTCGCGGGGATCACCGGCTCCGTCGCCTTCGACCGCTGGGGGGACACCCGATCGCCCACGGTCGTGCTCTACACGGTACTCGGCGGCAGATTCGTCCCGTTGAAGACGGAGAACTGACCGACCGGCGGTGACGTGTCGGCGGCTGCCGTAATGGCTGCGGCGGCTGCGRCAACCGACATCCTCCGACCGGGCCGTTGCGGGTTCTGCCGGGTCGTTCGCTTCTCCGATCGGGTCGTTTGCTTTCGGACTCACCGGCGAAACCCCCTTCAAGTTACGACACGCTCACGTTGCGCTTCCCTTCCACTCCTCCGAAGGTTACGTTTTCGTCACTATCCGCTGTCGATCGGTTGCCGATGATGCGGTGGCGGACCGGGTCCTGACGCCGAGGGTGTCGGTAGCGGCAGCGATGTGCTGTGGGAGGGCGTGTCATGACGGGTCCTGGACGGCGAGGGGGCGTGCCCCGACCGAGCGTGACGCGGTGGGGGGCCCTCGGATCCGTGGGTGTGCTGACAGCCGCGGCCGTCCTTGCCGGCTGCGGCGGTGGTTCGTCCGGTGACGACGGGAAAAAGGAATACGCCATCGGTTTTCAGGGGCCGCTCTCCGGCGACAACCAGCAGCTCGGCATCAACGCCTACGACGGGGTGCTGACCGCTGTCGAGCTAGCGAACCGGCGCAAGGATCTGCCGTTCAGGCTGCGCCTGGTCGCCTCGGACGATCAGGGTATGGCCGAGCAGGGGCCCACCGCCGCGCAGAAACTGATCGACAATCCGGAGGTCATCGGCGTCGTCGGCCCCGTCTTCTCCGGACCGACGAAGTCGAGTGAGCCGCTCTACAGCGGGGCCGGGCTGCTGTCGGTCAGCCCGTCGGCCACCAATCCGGCGCTCACCGATCTCGGGTTCACCAGCTTCTACCGGGTCATCGCACCGGACACCGTGCAGGGATCCGCCGCCGCGGAATACCTTGCCAAGGTCGTGAAGGCGGACAAGGTCTACTCTCTCGACGACCGGAGCGAATACGGCACCGGCTTGTCCGGAGCGCTCGAGAAGGCCCTGACCGGCCGTGGCATCCGCGTGATCCACGACGGCATCAATCCGACGAAGGACTACACGTCCCAGGCCACGAAGATCCTCGCCGAGAATCCGGACGCCGTGTACTATTCTGGCTACTATGCGGAACTCGCGTTGCTGACCAGGGCGCTGCGCAGCAAGGGGTACACCGGGAAGGTCGTCAGCGGCGACGGCGCGAACGACGACCAACTCATCCACCAGGCCGGTGCCGGCAACGCCGAGGGAACGCTGCTGACCTGCCCCTGCGGTGACCCGAACAGCGATCCCGCGGCGGCGGGGTTCGTCGCCGACTACAAGACGATCAACGCCGACGCGCGGCCTGGAACCTATTCCGGCGAGGCTTATGACGCCACGAACGCCGTCATCGAGGTGCTGCGCCGGCTCGGTAGCGGCGCGACGCGGGAGGCCGTGCTCGCCCGGTTCGGCTCGGTCGACATTCCTGGCGTCACCAAGCGCATCAGATTCCGGAAGAATGGTGAGGTCGAGGGCTCGACGGTCTACGTGTACGAGGTCCGGGCCGGGAAACGGGCCGTGCTCGGCCCGGTCAGCTCCCTCGTCAGACCGTAACCGGCGGACCTGCCCGGCCGGCGGAGCGACGTGGTCGACGCATCGGTCCGCCCGCTCGCGGCGAAACTGTCCGACCCACGGCCTAAACTCGCCGCGTGTCCGTCACCACTTCGTCCCCCACCTCGTCTCCGTCCGGGAGCCGCTCGGCAGCGTCCGCCACTGGGGCCACTGGGGCCACTGGGGCCACTGCGGCCACTGCGGCCGGYCCGGCCGTGTCCTCGCCGAGTCCCGCGCCATCGAGCCCCGCGAAGTCGACCCCGGCAACGCCCCGGTTGTTGCTGCTTGATGGGCACTCGCTGGCCTACCGTGCCTTCTACGCGCTGCCGGTGGAGAACTTCTCCACCACCACGGGCCAGCCGACGAACGCGGTGTACGGATTCACCTCCATGCTCATCAACGTCCTGCGCGACGAGCGGCCGACCCATGTCGCCGTGGCGTGGGACCTGCCGACCCCGACCTTCCGGCACACCCAGTACGCCGAGTACAAGGCCGGTCGGGGCGAGACCCCGGCCGACTTCGTCGGCCAGGTCAGCCTCATCCACCAGGTGTGCGACGCCCTCGCGGTRCCGGGGGTCAGCGCGCCGGGATACGAGGCCGACGACGTGATCGCCACGCTCGCGACCCTGGGCGCGGCCGAGGGGATGGACGTGCTGGTCGTCACGGGTGACCGTGACGCGCTGCAGCTGGTCGACGAGCGGGTGACGGTGCTGATGACCCGCAAGGGCATCAGTGACATGGTCCGCTTCACCCCCGACGAGGTGCAGGCGAAGTACGGCCTGTCCCCAGTGCAGTACCCGGACTTCGCGGCCCTGCGCGGGGATCCCTCCGACAACCTGCCGTCGGTGCCGGGGGTGGGGGAGAAGACCGCCACCAAGTGGATCCAGCAGTTCGGCTCGCTGGCCGAACTGGTCGACCATGCCGACGAGATCGGCGGGAAGACCGGGGCGTCGCTGCGCGCCCACCTGTCCGAGGTCATCCGCAACCGTTCCCTGACGGAGCTGTCCCGTGACGTGCCGCTCGACGTCGTCCCCGCCGGCCTGCGGATGCGGCCCTGGGACCGGGAGGCCGTCCACCAGCTGTTCGACACGCTGCAATTCCGGGTGCTGCGGGAGCGGCTCTACGCGGCCCTCGCGATCGCGCCGCCTCCCGCCGACGAGGGGTTCGAGATCGAGCTGACCGTGCTCGGGCCGGGCGAGGTGGCCCGGTGGCTCGCCGAGCACGCCCACAGGGTCGGCCGTACCGGCCTGCACGCCCGGGGCACCTGGGGGCGCGGCACCGGTGTGCTCGCCGGTCTCGCGCTGGCCGCGGCCGGCGGTGCCGCGGCCTGGATCGACCCGACGCTGCTCACCCCCGCGGACGTGGCGGCGCTGGGCGCCTGGCTCGCCGATCCGAACCAGCCGAAGGCCGCCCACGACGTGAAGGGGCCGATGCTGGCCCTGACCGAGCTTGACCTGCCGCTCGCCGGCGTCACCAGCGACACCGCGCTCGCGGCCTATCTGGCTCTGCCCGGCCAGCGGTCCTTCGACCTGGCCGATCTCGTCGCCCGGTACCTGCATCGCGACCTGTCCGCCGACCCCGTCCCGGGCGGCCAGCAGCTGACCCTCGACGGCTCCGGCGAGGCCGACCAGGCGCACGCGGACGCCGTGCGGGCCCGGGCCTGCCTCGAGCTCGCCGACGCCCTCGACGCGGACCTCGAACGCCGCTCCGCCGCCACCCTGCTGCGGGACATCGAACTCCCGCTGGTCACGGTCCTGGCCGGCATGGAGCGGGCCGGCATCGCCGTGGACTCCGAGCACCTGACCGAGCTGCAGAAGCACTACGGCGGCGAGGTCAGCGCGGTCGCCGCGCAGGCCCACGAGATCGTCGGCCGGCCGTTCAACCTGGGCTCCCCCAAGCAGCTGCAGCAGATCCTCTTCGACGAGCTGGGCCTGCCCAAGACCAAGAAGATCAAGACCGGTTACACCACGGACGCCGACGCCCTCGCCTGGCTGGYGGTCCAGTCCGACCATCCGCTCCTGCCGGTGCTGCTGCGGCACCGCGACGTGGCCCGCCTCAAGACGGTCGTCGACTMGCTGATCCCCATGATCGACGATATTGGGCGCATCCACACCACGTTCAACCAGACGATCGCCGCGACCGGCCGGCTTTCCTCCGCGGACCCGAACCTGCAGAACAYCCCGATCCGGACGGCCGAGGGGCGCCAGATCCGCCGGGCCTTCGTCGTCGGCGCGGGCTACGAGACGCTGCTGACGGCGGACTACTCGCAGATCGAGATGCGGATCATGGCTCATCTTTCGGGTGACGAGGGCCTCATCGAGGCGTTCGGCTCCGGCGAGGACCTGCACACCTTCGTGGCCGCCGAGGCGTTCGGCCTGCCGGTCTCCGAGGTCGACCCGGAGCTGCGCCGGCGGATCAAGGCGATGTCGTACGGCCTGGCCTACGGGTTGTCCGCGTTCGGCCTCGCCGGGCAGCTCGGCATCGCGCCGGACGAGGCCCGGGAGCACATGGACGCCTACTTCKCCCGGTTCGGCGGGGTCCGCGACTTCCTGCGTGGGGTCGTGGAACGGGCCCGCAAGGACGGCTACACCGAGACGATCCTCGGCCGCCGTCGCTACCTGCCCGATCTGACCAGCGACAACTCCCAGCGGCGGCAGATGGCCGAGCGGATGGCGTTGAACGCGCCGATCCAGGGTTCCGCCGCGGACATCATCAAGATTGCGATGTTGGGGGTCGACCGGGCGCTGTGTGCCGGGGGGTACGCCTCCCGGCTGCTGCTCCAGGTGCACGACGAACTCGTCCTCGAGATCGCGCCCGGCGAGCACGATGCGGTCGAGCGGCTGGTCCGGGCCGAGATGACCTCCGCGTACACCATGTCGGTGCCGCTCGACGTGAGCGTCGGCGCCGGCTGCACCTGGGACGACGCGGCGCACTGAGTGTTCCTGTTACTGAGTGTTCCTGTTACCGAGCGTTCCTGTACCCGGATGTCATTTTTGTGCCGAATTACTCCGCTGGCTTCCCGGATTTTCCGTCGTCTCCGGTATCAGTCGAGGAATTGTACCGAACCGTGAAATTGCATCGGTGTCGGGAAGCTGCTGGCTATGATGTCGGTCACGCCGGATCGACGGCTATGTTGGAAGGAAGCCTGACCCGGCCCTGTCGCCGTCGTGCACCGTGATCTCTCGGATGCGGGGTCGTTGCGACACCCGGAGCGACGTCCCGTTCGGTGCGGTTCGTCCCTGTTCGGTCCGCCTGATCCGCTCGGTCCGTTCGGTCGGGCTCATCGCGGGTCAGTGCGGGAGGAAGCGGTTTTTGATCAGCGGGCGTACGTTCGCCGGCCGTCGGCGTTTTCTCGTGGTCACCCCTGCGATCGCGGCGGTGCTYTTCCTGCTCGCCGGGTGCATTCCGGGCTCCCCGGGTTATCTGCGCTGGGGAAACTGGCTGGGTCTGGTGGTCGCGGTCGGTAACGCCGTCGTCGGGCTGGTGGCCAACCCGAGAGGGCGCTGGATTCCGCCCRTCGCCGTCGCCTCGCTCGCCGCCGCGCTCGCCTTCGCGCTGGCGAGCGCGGCGCCCGGCCGGAACGCGGACACATACCTGACCTGGTTCCCGGTGCTGTGCGCCTATGCCGCCCTGGTCCCCGTCGGCTGGGCCGTCGCCGGCACCGCGGCCGTCTGCGCTGCCGTCGTCGCCGGCGTCACCGCCCACGGCGGACTGGCCGAGGCCGCCGCGCCCATGTTCTCCACCATCGCCGCCGTCATGCTCGTGGGCGCGGTGGCGAAGGCCCTGTTCCGTGAGGGCCTGCTGCAGAACCGTTCCGATCCCCTCACCCGCCTGGCCAACCGGGGCGGGACGATGGAAATCGGGCAGTCCGCCGTTGCGAAGATCAATGCCGCGGGGAACGAGGCTGTCCTCGTCCTGGTGGACCTCAACCGGTTTCACGAGGTCAACGATGCGCTCGGTCACCTCGGCGGCGACCAGCTGCTGAGGATGATCGCTGAGACGTTGCCGACCCTGACCCCGAGGCCGGTGTTCGTCGGTCGGGCCGGCGGGGACGAGTTCGCGCTGGTGTTCCGCGGGCCCGAGATCATCCCGGCGCCGCCCGCTTCATCCGTCTCATCTGCCTCGCCCCCCTCATCCACCTCATCTGCTTCACCTGTCTCGCTCGGCCCGTCGGGCGCGCCGGCCGTCCGCGGCCCCCTGCCCGCGGCCATAGCCGCCGGGCGGCGGCGCACCMTGGGCCGGCGGGTCCTCCGCCAGATCCAGGGGCCCTTTCAGGTCTGCGGGGTCGACGTCGAGGTGGACGCCTCGGTGGGCATCGCGGTGGCCCCCCGCGACGGCGCGACCATGGCCACCCTGATGAGCTGCGCCGATGCGGCCCTGCTGCGGGCCAAGCGGGTCGGGGAGAGCGTGGGCCTGTGGGATGCCGGCATCGCCGGGGTGCGGCCCGAGGAGATCGCGTTGAACGCCCAGTTGCGCGCCGCGATCGGCCGCGACGAGCTCGTCCTGTACTACCAGCCGGTCCAGTCAGCTCGGACCGGTGGGATCGTCGGTGCCGAGGCGTTGCTGCGGTGGCGACATCCGAGCCGTGGGCTGCTCCCCCCCGGCGAGTTCCTGCCGATCGCCGAGCGGTCCCCCCTGATCGCGGACCTGACCCGGTGGGTTCTCGACGAGGCACTGCGGCAGTGTGCCGCCTGGGACGCGGGGGGCCTGCACCTGCCGGTGTCGGTCAATCTCTCCCCCCGGATGCTGGTGATCGACGATCTTCCCCGGGTGGTCTCGGACTCGATCGCCGCGCACCGGCTGGCCCCCGACGTCCTCACCCTGGAGATCACCGAGAGCGCCCTGGTCACCCAGCCCGCGCGTGCGGCGACGATGCTGGGTCAGTTGCGCTCCCACGGCGTGGCGCTCTCCCTCGACGACTTCGGCACCGGGTATAGCTCGATGGAGATCCTCAAGACGTTGCCGTTTGACGAGGTCAAGATCGACCGGGGGTTCGTCACGGACGTCCGGGGGAGYCTGCCCGACGCCGCGATCGTGCGTTCCGTGCTCGATCTGGGACATCGCCTGGGGCTGCGGGTCGTCGGTGAGGGCATCGAGGACGAACGGACCCTGACGATGATGGTCGACTTCRGCTGCGATCTGCTGCAGGGAGAGGCGATCTCGCCTCCGCTGCCGGCGGAGCGCGTCCGCGAGCTGCTGCGGACCCGGGCCGCGAAGGCGGGCAAGGTGGTCCCGGGCGGTGACGTTCGATGTCGCCGGGCGTGATGGTCCGAATTACCCGGCTGCGCTGACCTGCCCGGCTGCGCTGACCTGCCCGGCTGCGCTGACCTGCCCGGATACGCGGACGACGATGCCGACGGCCTGCCACGCCTCGGAGACGGCCTTCCGCGCGTCCGCACCGAACAGCAGGCCGGCCTGGTGCACGGTCACCGAGGCGAATGCACGGAACGTCGTGTTCGGCCGGATCTGCGGTGCGCGCAGGGTCTCGTACCAGATGCGGCCGGCCTTCTCCCAGGCGTATCCGCCGAGAGCCGTCGCGGCGAGGTAGAACGCCTTGTTCGGGATGCCCGAGTTGATGTGGACGCCGCCGTTGTCGGCGGTCATCCGGACGTAGCGGTCCATGTGGTCCGGCTGGATGTCGTCGCCGAGTACCGGATCGTCGTAGGYGGTCCCGGGGGCCTTCATCGACCGCAGCGCGACGCCTTGGACGGCGTCTGTGAGCAGCTCGTCGCCGATCAGCCAGTCGGCCTGCTCGGCGGTCTGGCCGCGGACGTACTGCTTCACCAGGGAACCGAAGACGTCGCTGATCGACTCATTGAGCGCGCCGGACTGGTTCACATACATCAGCGCCGCCTCGTCCTCGGTGACGCCATGGGTCAGTTCATGACCGATGATGTCGAGCGACGCCGTGAAACGCTTGAACAGCTCGCCGTCGCCGTCGCCGAACACCATCTGGCGGCCGTTCCAGAAGGCGTTCTCGTAGTGGTCGCCGTAGTGCACGGTGGCGAGCAGAGCCATCCCCTCGTCATCGATGGAGCTCCGGCCTAGGACGTCGGAGTAGAACGCGAACGTCGAGCCCAGGCCGTCGTAGGCCTCGTTGACCGCCGCGTCGTCGATCGCGGCGCCACCCTCCTCGCGAACCATCGCACCCGGCAGGATCTCGGTGCCGCCCGCGTCGCTGACGGTACGCCGCGGGCCGGTCTCGGGCGCCGGGCGCGGTGGGACGGCACCGCGCCGCGTCGAGCGCATCAGGGCGTTGTGCACCYGGATGGTGCGATGAGAGGTGTCCTGGAGCAGGGTGGACAGGGCCCGGGAACGCTGCTCCTCGGTGCCGTTGCGGACAATGCGTTCGAGGATGTGGGGTGGGACCGCGCAGGGCAGGGCGTGGCGGGGGCAGGGCATCGTCGACTCCGTAGCGTGAGATGATCGCCGGTGGATTCCCGCGGGCGTCGACGGCCGCGGATGACCCCGGAGTCACCGACCTTGCTACCTGCGACACAGGATGTCCAGAGAGTGCCGGTCCACCGCCTTCTTCTGGCTAGCCGGAAACGTTCCGTTACCACCCTATCCGCGATGCCGGCCGGGCGACCAGCCGGACGATGGGCCGGGCGGGGAACCGGATGCAGTGCGGAGCCGACCCCGACGGCGCAGGAGCGTCCGCGCCCCCAGCTGGATGATCGCCAACGTGAGGCTGCCGAGGATCAGGAAGGTCATGTTCTCGTCGAGCCAGGTGACGACGCCGTGCATCCATGGCGTCACGGCACGCGCCGCCGTCAGGTAGAGGGCCGAGGACAGCAGGGAGCCGGGAACCAGGAAGCGCAGGAACCGGCGCAGCGGGACGTCGCCGGCGCCGAGCGCCGCGTCCACCGCCGCGTTGGTGTTCAGCAGGCAGAACCACAGCAGCGGGCGCTGGGTGCCGCGGCGGGACAGCGCCGCCACGACGCGGCCGGTGCTGATGCGCCGTAGGAGCACCGAGCGGATGTTGTTGCGGGCCAGACCGAAGTAGCCGACGTCGATCAGCCCGCGGAAAAACGCGGCGATCAGCAGGGCGGGAACGAACGGCACCGTGCCGCCGACCAGCAGCAGGATCGCCCACGTGGGTCGCAGCGCAACGAGCAGCAACGGTGCCGAACCGGCGAGCGCCGGTGCCAGCGCGAGGCCGAGGGCACCGAGACCGAGCAGCGTGCCGGTGAGCAGGGCCGGCCAGAGCCGGTGCGCGACCGGGGCAACCTCCATCCGCACAGTCTGCCAAGTACGCGAGCTGCCAAGTACGCGAGCTGCCAAGTACGCGAGCTGCCAAGTACGCGAGCTGCCAAGTACGCGAGGGCGCAGCCGGGCGGACCGGCTGGGTGGCTGGCTCCGGGAGCTGGCAGACTCGGCGATGTGTTCACAGTAGGTCTGACGGGTGGCATTGGTTCGGGCAAGAGCGCGGTGTCAGCGTGCCTCGCGGCCCGGGGCGCCTTGCTGATCGACGCCGACCAGGTCGCCCGGGACGTGGTGGCGCCCGGCACCCCGGGGCTCGCCGCGGTCCTGGCGGAGTTCGGCACCGAACTGGCGAACGCGGACGGCGGCCTGGACCGCGAGGCGCTCGGCCGGATCGTGTTCGCCGATCCCGCCGCCCGCGGCCGGCTCGAAGCGATCGTCCATCCGCTGATCCGCGAGGAGACGGCGCGGCGCATGGGGGAGGTGTCACCGAGCGGAATCGCCGTGCACGACATCCCGCTGCTCGTCGAGGTGCACGCCGAGGGCACCTACGACGTGGTGCTGGTCGTCGAGGCGCCGCGGGAGCTGCGGCTGCACCGCCTCGAGGGCCGCGGCCTGCCCCGCGACCAGGCGCTGGCGCGGATGGCGAACCAGGCCACGGACTCCCAGCGCCGGGCCGCTGCCGACATCGTGGTGGACAACGGCGGGAGCCTGGACGACCTCGACGCCCGCATCGAGGAGGTCTGGCAGGATCTGCTGGCCCGCCGCGACGCCAAGGCCACCGCCAAGGCCACCGCCAAGGCCGAGACCGTCGCCAGCGGCACGGATACTGCCGCCAGCGGCACGGACACCGCCGCCCCAGCCGGCTGATCGTGGCAGGCCGGCGCTCACGGCATCACTGCACGCCGGCGGCGCCCATGCCACGCAGCTCCTTCTTCAGCTCGGCGATCTCGTCGCGCAGCCGGGCGGCCAGCTCGAACTGCAGCTCCTTCGCCGCCTCGTGCATCTGGTCGTCGAGCTGGCGGATAAGCTGCGCGAGTTCGTGGGAGGGCAGGCCGGCGAGTTCGGCGGCGTACCGGCCGACGGCGCCCTCCCTGCCGGCGCGCGACTTCATCCCCGGAACCGGGGCCTTGCCGCGGGACTGCGATCGGCCGCCGCCGCCAATCAGCTCGCCGTCGGCCGACTGGCGAACCATGTCGTCGAGGATGTCGACGACCTTCTTGCGCAGGGGCTGGGGATCCAGCCCGCGCTCGGTGTTGTAGGCGATCTGCTTCTCGCGCCGCCGGTTCGTCTCGTCGATGGCGCGGCGCATCGACGGGGTGATCGCATCCGCGTACATGTGGACCTGCCCGGACACGTTACGGGCGGCCCGGCCGATCGTCTGGATCAGTGACTTGTCCGAGCGCAGGAAGCCCTCCTTGTCGGCGTCGAGGATGCTCACCAGCGACACCTCTGGCAGGTCGAGACCCTCGCGGAGCAGGTTGATCCCGACGAGCACGTCGAACTCGCCGCGGCGCAGCTCGGTGAGCAGCTCCACCCGGCGCAGGGTGTCCACCTCGCTGTGCAGGTACCGCACCCGGATGCCGAGTTCGAGCAGGTAGTCGGTGAGATCCTCGGCCATCTTCTTGGTCAGCGTGGTGACCAGGACCCGTTCGTCCCGCTCGGCGCGCAGCCGGATCTCGTGGACGAGATCGTCGATCTGCCCCTTCGTCGGCTTGAGCACGACCTCGGGGTCGAGCAGGCCGGTAGGCCGGATGATCTGCTCGACGACGCCGACGGACCGGCCCAGCTCGTAGGGGCCCGGGGTCGCCGACAGGTAGACCGTCTGGCCGATGCGCTCGAGGAACTCCTCCCACCGCAGCGGGCGGTTGTCCATGGCACTGGGCAGCCGGAACCCGTGCTCGACGAGGTTGCGCTTGCGGGACATGTCGCCCTCGTACATCCCGCCGATCTGCGGGACGGTGTTGTGCGACTCGTCGATCACCAACAGGAAGTCGTCGGGGAAGTAGTCGAGCAGGGTGTGCGGCGGGCTCCCGGCCTCGCGGCCGTCGATGTGCCGGGAGTAGTTCTCGATGCCCGAGCAGAACCCGACCTGGCGCATCATCTCGATGTCGTAGGTGGTGCGCATCCGCAGCCGCTGTGCCTCCAGCAGCCTGCCCTGCCGCTCCATGGTGGCCAGCCGCTCGGCGAGCTCCGCCTCGATGCCGGCGATCGCCCGCTCCATCCGCTCCGGCCCGGCGACGTAGTGCGTGGCCGGGAAGACGTAGATCTCCTCCGCCTCGCTGACGACCTCCCCGGTCAGTGGATGCAGGTAGGTGAGCCGCTCGATCTCGTCGCCGAACATCTCGACTCGGACGGCGAGCTCCTCGTAGACCGGGAAGATCTCCACCGTGTCCCCCCGGACCCGAAACGTCCCGCGGGTGAAGGCGAGGTCGTTGCGGGTGTACTGCACGTCAACGAAGCGGCGCAGCAGCAGGTCCCGCTCGATCTCGTCGCCGACCCTCAGCCGCACCATCCGGTCGATGTACTCCTGCGGTGTGCCGAGGCCGTAGATACAGCTGACGCTCGCGACCACGACRACGTCCCGACGGGTGAGCAGGTTCATCGTCGCCGAGTGCCGTAGCCGCTCCACCTCCTCGTTGATCGAGGAGTCCTTCTCGATGTAGGTGTCCGTCTGCGCGATGTACGCCTCGGGCTGGTAGTAGTCGTAGTACGAGACGAAGTACTCGACGGCGTTGTGCGGCAGCAGCTCCCGGAACTCGTTGGCGAGCTGCGCGGCGAGCGTCTTGTTCGGGGCCATCACCAACGTCGGCCGCTGCAGGCGCTCGACCAGCCACGCGGTGGTCGCGGACTTTCCGGTGCCGGTGGCGCCGAGGAGGACGACGTCGGACTCGCCGGCCCCGAYCCGCCGGGCCAGCTCGTCGATGGCGGCAGGCTGGTCGCCCGACGGGGAGAAGTCGGACACGACCTGAAACRGCGCCCGCGTCCGCTCGATGTCGATGGTGGGCCGTTCGAACGTTGTGCTCACGGCTTCTAGCACACCACAGGCCTCCGACAGTTTCCGAATCTCGATGTTGCCGAACTTCGATGTTGCCGAACCTCGGCAACGAAATCGTCGGCAAAGTCGCGGACTCCCTGCGGTGTCTGCCGGGACGTTGACGGGCAGGCTATGCGTTGAGCATGTATGACACCCGGTCGTGACCGCGGCCCGGTGAAGGCGAAAGGAGCTCTGAGCGGACATGACCACCCACGACGCCACCCGACGGGGACATCTCCCGCCGATCACGGTGCGTCCGGGACTGGCTGTCTCGGTGGCGATCGTCACTGTCCTCCTCTCCGCGATCACGCTGCCGGCCACCGTGCCCGGCCGGCCCGGATTCGCCTACCTGTCCGGCGGTCTGATCGGGGCGGGCTTGCTCGTGGGCGTCCTGCTGGCCGCCGATCTGATGCGGGCCCGGTCGGCCCGTCGGTCGGGGGTGACCGTTCTCGGCATCACCCTCGGCGCCTTCGGAAGCCGRCTGGTCCTGGCCGGTGCGCCCGACCGCTCCGCGGGCGTGGCGGTCGCCCCTCACCCGACAACCCCTCACCCGGCCGCCCACCAGCCGGCACTCCACGGTATCGATCTCGCGCCGCCGCCCGTGGCGGCCCTCGATCCCACGCCGGGGACGGGCACCCAGGTCGGCACCCAGGTCGAGGCGCGGATCGCGCGGGCCGGCCTGCTCGTCACCGCTGCCGCCGGGGCCCTGCTTGTCGTGCTCGGTGCCCTGGCACCCGCCGGCACCTGGGAACTGGCCGGCGAGGTGGCCCTGTGGGTGGGTACCTTCGCGCTGCTGGTGACCCTCGTTGACGTCCTTCCCTCCCCGCGCAGCTCCGGCGGCCGGCTGATCGCAGCCCGGGTGGAGCGCCGCACTGGCAGTCGTGCGCGCGCCGAGCAGGCCGCGGCCCGCGCCGGCGTGATCACTGGCTGGTCACTGATCGCCGTCGGGTTGGTCGGGTCGTTCCTGGTCGGGTTCGTCGCGCTGTGGGCTGTCCTGCTGGGTTGGTTGGCGCTGGGCACCTCCCGGTTCGCCCAGGCGCAGCAGCGGACCTACGTCGCGCTGGAGGGTCTGACCGTCCGGGACGTGATGAGCCCGCCGCCGCCGCCGTTGTCCGCCTGGACGACCGTCGCAAGCGCGCTGGACGAGGTTGTACTGCCGTCGCGGAGGGCGGTGTTCGGAGTCGAGGACTTCGACGGATCCCTCGCCGGGGTGGCGCTGTTGCGTGACCTCGCCGCCGTGCCGATGGACGATCGAGGTCTCGCCCGGATCAACCGGGTCATGATTCCGCTGGAGATGGTTGCCACCGCCCGTCCGGACGAGCAGCTGACGGACGTCACCGGCCGGCTTCTGGAGCGGCCGGCCGCGGGCTGYGTCGCCGTCATTGGCGCCGCCCCGGATGACGGTCGCCTTCGCCTGATCGGAACGGTGGGCCCGGTGGAGCTGAAGCAGGCGGTGGAGACCGCCCCGCTGCGCGGGCGCGCCACCACGGTCCGCCCCGCCCATCCCGGCGGCTTCTGGCGCTGACCGCCCGCCGTGGCGGGCACCCGACTCCGCTGGAGATCATCTGTGTACGTGCCCCCCTGGGCTTGGGCCGCCTTCGTCGGCGTCCTGCTCACACTCCTGACCATCGACCTGCTGGCACATCGTCGGGCTCACGTCATCGGCTTTCGCGAGGCCGCGTGGTGGAGCGTTCTGTGGGTCTCGCTGGGCATCGGATTCGCCGGTGTCATCTGGGCCTGGCAGGGCCCGGGGCCCGCCGGCGAGTACGCCGCCGCGTGGCTGCTGGAAAAGAGCCTGTCCGTCGACAACCTCTTCGTCTTCGCGCTGATCTTCTCTTATTTCAAGGTGCCTCGCGCCTACCAGCACCGCGTCCTGTTCTACGGTGTGCTGGGAGCGCTTGTGCTCCGTTTCCTGTTCATTGCGGCCGGCATCGCGCTGCTCGAACGGTTCAGCTTTGTCATCTACGTCTTCGGGGCTTTTCTGCTCTACACGGCGGTCACGATGCTCCGGGGCGACGGCGTCGAGATGGATCCGGGCCGAAGCAGGGCGGTCGCGCTGCTTCGCAAGGTCATTCCGGTCACCGACGACTATCAGGGGCAGCGTTTCGTGTTTCGGCGTGCCGGGAAGCTGGTCGCCACGCCGCTACTGGCCGTCCTCGTCGTGATCGAGACCGCCGACGTCCTGTTCGCGTTCGACTCGGTGCCCGCCGCGCTCGGTGTGACCGACAAGGTGTTCCTGGTCTACACGAGCAACGCCCTGGCCATCCTGGGGCTGCGGTCGTTGTTCTTCCTGCTCTCCGGTCTGATGGAACGTTTCCACCACCTGGCGACGGGGCTCGCGTTCATCCTGGCCTTCATCGGCGTGAAGATGTTGCTCACCGACGTGTGGCACCCGCCGATCGCGCTGTCGCTCGGTGTCATTGTGGTGACATTGATCGTGGCCATCGTCTGGTCGCTGCGCACCACCCCGCCGGCCCCGCGGTCCGTGGCCGAGCCGGAGGGGGTAACCAAGCCGGAGGGGGTAGCCGAGCCGGGGGGCGTGGCCGAAGGCTCCCAGGAGGTGCCCCGATGACCGGTGGGCGGGTGGCGAACCGGGCCCGGTTCGCCACTTGCCCGGAAACATATCGAGGAATGGTGTCGCGACGCGCCGGGAACGAGGATGCCTGACAGTCCTGGCTCAGCGGTTATGCTGGCTCCGGCGGGTACTGCGGTACATTCGGTGCACATCCAGCCGCCGGAACGTATCTCTCTGACGTGGGCGAGGAGACGCGCGGGCGGGAATACTCGACGTTCCGGGACCGATCGTGTGTACTCGTTCGGTGTGAGTCGTGGTCCTTTCTTGCCGATTCTTCCCGAAATTTCGCAGCTCGTTGCGGGCGTACTAGCCGAAGGCGGATGATGCACAGGCTGTTGGCGGTCGTCGTTTCTCACGGGGGATCGACGTCTCTGTACCGGTTGCTGACCACACTGGATGCCATGGCGGAATGTCGGGTGTTTCTGGTAGAAAATGATGGGAAATCCCGACATGATGCGTTGCCGGACGGTGTGCGCGTGGTCCAGGGGCACGGGAACGTCGGATACGGCACCGCGGTGAACCTCGCTGTCCGCCGTGCCCTGGAGGACGGGCTGCGGCCGGAGTGGATCCTGGTGGTCAACAGTGACGTGACGGTCCCTGCCGACACCGCGACGATGATCCCGAAGCTGCTCGCCTGGGCCCCGTCGTCCGCCGACGTGGTCGGCTTCCCGATCCGCGGCACGGCGGGCGAGCGGGGACGGGCGAGTGCCGTCCTGCCGCGCCCGCGGACGAACGCCTACACGGCGGTACGGGGCGAGATCGCCGCGGTGGAGAGGTGGCCGGAACTGCGCTATCCGGTCGGCGCCTTCTTCGCCGTCCGCTCGGAGATTTTCCTACGGCTGGGCGGATTCGACCCGTCGTACTGGATGTACTACGAGGAGACGGATCTGTTCGCCCGGTTGCACGCCGCGGGTGGGCGCATCGTCTGGGCGGACGACGCCTGGCCGGTCGTTCATGTGGGCGGGGAGACCGTCGGGCGGTCCGGGCTGCTGTACGCCGAACTCGGCCGGTCGGCAGCCACCTATGCCCGGCGGCACCGTCACGACGTGGGCCGGTCGTGGACCGCGGTGCACGCGGCCCAGTTGACCGTCCTCGCCGCGCGCAAATTGGCCGTGGGCCGGTCGCACGACGCGTTGCGCGCGGTCCGGATCCTCTCCGGGCTGGTGAGCGGGCTGGCCCGGCCAGGCTGGGAGCCCGCGGTCAGCTCACGGTGGCACGCCGTCCCGGCCGAGACGCGGCTGCGTCTCGGCCATCTCCGCCCGGTCCCGCGGACGCCGCGGCAGCGGCAGGACGATCTGATCGATGATCTCGCCGACGGCTCCCCCGGCTCCTCTGGCCAGCGGACGTAGCGCCAGCATCACCTCGTGCCGGAGGGGGTCTCGGGGGAGTGAGCGTATCCGGTGGCGTGAGTGCGCGAGCTCGCCGCAGCCGGCCTCACCCCCACCGTCACCAGCCGCGGGCGCGCCATTCCGCCAGGTGCGGGCGTTCGGCGCCGAGGGTGGTGTCGTGTCCGTGGCCGGGGTAGATCCAGGTGGTGTCCGGCAGTGGGCCGAAGATCTTGCGTTCGAGATCGTCCATCAGCGTCGTGAAGGCCTGTTCGTCACCGAACGTGTTTCCAGGGCCGCCAGGGAACAGGCAGTCTCCGGTGAAGAGGTGGGGAGCGGCGGGATCGGCGTCGTAGAGCAGGGCGATGGATCCKGGTGTGTGCCCGACCAGGTGGATCACCCGAAGGGCCGCCGTCCCGACGGCGATCTCGTCCCCCTCGCGCACCTGCCGCGCGGTGGGCACCGGAATGGCCGGGGCGTCGTCCGGATGGGCGACCGTGCTGGCCCCGGTGGTGGTGACCACATCTGCGAGGGCCTGCACATGATCATCGTGCCGATGGCTGGTGACCACCGTTGCCAGCCCCGCGTCCCCGACAAGCCGCAGCAGCGTGTCGGCCTCGTTCGCCGCGTCGACGAGCAGCTGCTCCCCGGTGACCGGGCAGTGCAACAGGTAGGCGTTGTTGTTCATCGGGCCGACGGCGACCTTGGTGATCGTCAGGCCTGGCAGGGTCCGCACGTCGGCCGGACCGCCGACCGTGACTTTCCCGGTGTACTCGGTGTAGCCGGTGCGGCTGGTGTCGCCGCCGTTGGCGTCGCTCATGACGATCCTCTCCGGAGTGGATGGCGCGGATGGGACGGGAACAGGGGATAGCTGCCGGTCGTTACGGTCCGTCGGGTGGCACCGGGAGATCTGACGCCTCTGACGCCTCTGAGGTCTCTGCCGGATGCGACGGATTCGTCCGGCTGATGGTTAGGTGGCCGCCCCCGGAAAAGTGTCGGTCCTCATCCGTAGCATGGCCACACTCGCCCAGGTCCGGTCTTACTGAAGATCATGAGGGTTTGTCGATGGCCGATCGTCTTGTCGTGCGTGGCGCGCGTGAACACAATCTCCGTGACGTCGACCTCGACCTGCCCCGCGACGGGCTGATCGTCTTCACCGGTATGTCCGGGTCCGGCAAGTCCAGCCTCGCCTTCGACACAATCTTCGCCGAGGGGCAGYGGCGCTACGTGGAGTCGCTGTCGGCCTATGCGCGGCAGTTCCTCGGGCAGATGGACAAGCCCGACGTCGACTTCATCGAGGGGCTGTCTCCGGCCGTCTCCATCGATCAGAAGTCGACCTCGCGCAACCCGCGGTCCACCGTCGGCACGATCACCGAGGTCTACGACTACCTGCGGCTGCTCTTCGCCCGCGCCGGCCGTCCGCACTGCCCGAAGTGCGGGCGGCTGATCTCCCGGCAGACCCCGCAGCAGATCGTCGACCGGCTGCTGGAGTTGCCCGAAGGCACCCGCTTCCAGGTGCTGGCCCCGGTGGTGCGTGGCCGCAAGGGCGAGTACGTCGACCTGTTCGCCGAGCTGCAGAGCTCCGGGTTCGCACGGGCCCGCGTCGACGGCACGGTGGTGCCGCTCACCGATCCGCCGAAGCTGGAGAAGCAGCGCAAGCATACGATCGAGGTCGTCGTCGATCGGCTCGCGATCAAGTCGTCAGCGAAGCGGCGGCTCACCGACTCGGTGGAGACGGCCCTGAAGCTGGGCGGCGGGCTCGTCCTGGTTGACTTCGTCGACCGCGACGCCGACGATCCCGAGCGCGAGCGGATGTACTCCGAGCATCTGGCCTGCCTCTACGACGACCTCTCCTTTGAGGAGCTGGAGCCGCGGTCGTTCTCGTTCAACTCGCCGTACGGCGCCTGCCCCGAGTGCACCGGGATCGGGACCCGCAAGGAGGTCGACCCGGAGCTCGTCGTGCCCGACCCCACCCTGTCGCTGGCGCAGGGCGCGGTGGCCCCCTGGTCGGGCGGCCACAACAAGGAGTACTTCGAACGGTTGCTCACGGCCCTCGCCGAGGACCTCAGCTTCAGGATGGACACCCCGTGGGAGGGGCTGCCCGAGCGGGCCCGCAAGGCCGTGCTGTACGGCAGCGGCGACACCGAGATCCACGTCGGCTACACCAACCGCTACGGCCGCAAGCGTTCCTACCACACCTCCTTCGAGGGCGTGATCGGTTTCCTGGGCCGCCGGCACCGCGAGGCCGAGTCGGACAGCAGCCGGGAGCGGTACGAGGGCTACATGCGCGACATCCCCTGCCCGGCCTGYCGCGGCGCGCGGCTAAAGCCGGAGTCACTCGCGGTGACGCTGGGTGGCCGGTCGATCGCCGAGGTTTCGGGTCTGGCGATCGGCGAGTGCGCCGTGTTCCTGCGCGGGCTCGACCTCACCGAACGGGAGCGGACCATTGCCGGTCGGGTGCTCAAGGAGGTCGACGCGCGGCTGACATTCCTGCTGGACGTGGGGCTGGACTACCTCTCCCTCGACCGGGCCGCCGGCACCCTGGCGGGCGGCGAGGCACAGCGCATCCGGCTGGCCACCCAGATCGGTTCCGGGCTCGTCGGGGTGCTGTACGTGCTCGACGAGCCGTCGATCGGCCTGCACCAGCGGGACAACCGCCGGCTCATCCAGACCCTGCTGCGGCTGCGCGACCTGGGTAACACGCTCATCGTCGTCGAGCACGACGAGGACACGATTCGCGCCTCCGACTGGGTGGTCGACATCGGCCCCGGCGCCGGCGAGCACGGCGGTCGGGTCGTCGTCTCCGGGCCGGTCGAGAAGCTGCTCGCCAGCGAGGAGTCGATGACCGGCGCCTACCTGTCCGGGCGGCGGCGGATCCCGGTGCCCGACATCCGCCGGGTGCCGGCCAAGGGCCGGGCACTGACCGTGCACGGGGCCCGGCAGCACAACCTGCGCGACGTCACCGTGTCGTTCCCGCTGGGCTGTTTCGTGGCCGTCACCGGGGTGTCGGGCTCGGGGAAGTCCACCCTCGTCAACGACATCCTCGCCGCCGTCCTGGCGAACAAGCTCAACGGCGCCCGGCAGGTGCCGGGCCGGCACCGCACTGTCAGCGGGCTCGACAATCTCGACAAGGCGGTCCGGGTCGACCAGTCCCCGATCGGACGCACGCCGCGGYCCAACCCCGCCACCTACACCGGCGTGTTCGACCACATCCGCCGGCTGTTCGCCGAGACGACCGAGGCGAAGGTCCGTGGCTATCTGCCGGGCCGGTTCTCGTTCAACGTCAAGGGCGGGCGGTGCGAGGCGTGTTCCGGTGACGGCACCCTCAAGATTGAGATGAACTTCCTGCCAGACGTGTACGTGCCGTGCGAGGTCTGCCACGGCGACCGGTACAACCGGGAGACGCTGGAGGTGCACTACAAGGGCAGGAACATCGCCGAGGTGCTCGACATGCCGATTGAGGAGGCGGCGGAGTTCTTCGCCGCGGTGCCGGCCATCGCCCGCCACCTGCGGACGCTGAACGACGTCGGCCTGGGGTACGTCCGGCTCGGCCAGTCGGCGCCGACCCTCTCCGGCGGCGAGGCGCAGCGGGTCAAGCTCGCCTCGGAGCTGCAGCGGCGCTCCACCGGCCGGACGGTCTACGTGCTCGACGAGCCGACGACCGGTCTGCACTTCGAGGACATCCGCAAGCTGCTCGGCGTGCTCGGCCGGCTGGTCGACGCCGGGAACACGGTCATCGTGATCGAGCACAACCTCGATGTCATCAAGACGGCGGACTGGATCATTGACCTGGGTCCGGAGGGGGGCACGGGAGGCGGCCGTGTCGTCGCGCAGGGGTCGCCCGAGGCCGTGGCTGCGGTCGAGGAGAGCCACACCGCGGTCTTCCTCCGGGAGATCCTCAGTGACCGGGTCGCCGAGGTGGGACCGCTCCCGCCCTCTCAGGTCCGCAGCAGGTCCGCGAGGACGGCGTCCAGCTCCTGTTCGGTGTGCTCCTGACCGGTCGGGACAAGCCGCTCGGTGCGGTCCAGGAAGCTGCGCAGCGACGACGCCGCGACCACTACCACGGACTGGCGGTCGCCGTGCACCAGGTCGAGCCGCACGCCGCGCCGATCCGCGTCGGGACCGATCCGGACGTCCCCGTCGCCCACCGCCGTCTCCAGGCCGGCGCGCAGGGTGTCGCGTGGTGCGACCCAGCTGCCCTGCGGCAGCGCGGGATGCTCCGGCCTGGACACCAGCGTCATGGACACGGCCAACGGGTCGCGGGCGCCCCAGCAGATCTGGAACACGGTGATCCGCCCACGGCTGGACGCGTCGTCCACGACGAACTCCGCCGTGACGTCCTTACCAAGCACGCGCTGGCTCCCTCGGTTCGCTTGCCCGATGTCTCGAGGGTCGCAGCCCTCCGCCCCGGACGCCAACGGGGGCCCCCGAAACAGCGGAAGGTGTGTAATCGGTCACGATGCTGCCGGGTGGCCGTCGCCGCTCGTCACCCTACCGCCACCACCGGAGGGAACCCGCCGCCAAGCCCGCGCGCTATGCGTGATGAAATGGTTACGTGCAGGTGCTGCTTGCTCGGGATGAAGGTCGCCGTAGGCTCGGTTCATGGCTGATCCGGCGTCCTACCGGCCCGCGCCGGGCTCGATCCCCGAGACACCCGGTGTCTATCGTTTCCGTGACGAGCACGGTCGCGTGCTCTATGTCGKCAAGGCCAAGAACCTGCGGGCCCGGCTGGCCAACTACTTCGCCGAGTTGCACACCCTCCATCCGCGTACGCAGCACATGGTCTCCTCGGCGAGCTCGGTCGACTGGACCGTCGTCTCGACCGAGGTCGAGGCCCTCCAGCTCGAGTACACGTGGATCAAGCAGTTCGACCCGCGCTTCAACGTCCGCTACCGCGACGACAAGAGCTACCCGAGTCTCGCCGTGACCCTCCACGAGGAGTTCCCGCGCCTGCAGGTCATGCGGGGACCCAAGCGCAAGGGCGTCCGGTACTTCGGCCCGTACGCGCATGCCTGGGCCATCCGGGAGACCCTCGATCTGCTCCTGCGGGTCTTCCCCGCCCGCACATGCTCGGGCGGGGTCTTCAAACGGGCCGCGCAGGTCGGACGGCCGTGCCTGCTCGGGTACATCGACCGGTGCTCGGCACCCTGCGTGGGACGGGTCGACGCGGCCACCCATCGGGAGATAGTCGAGGACTTCTGCGACTTCATGTCCGGGCAGACGGGCCGTTACCTGCGTCGGCTCGAACGGGAGATGCAGCAGGCGGCGCAGGCCCAGGAGTACGAACGCGCCGCGCGGCTGCGCGACGACATCGGCGCCCTGCGCCGTGCGGTTGAGAAGCAGGCCGTGGTCCTGCCCGACGGCACCGACGCCGACGTCATCGCCTTCGCCGAGGACGAGCTGGAGGCCGCCGTCGCGGTGTTCTACGTGCGTGGCGGGCGGGTACGCGGCCAGCGGGGCTGGGTCGTCGACAAGCTCGACGAGGTCACGACCGCGGACCTCGTCGAGCAGTTCCTCACCCAGGAGTACCTCGACGGCACGGGAGCGGCCTCGACCGGGACCGCCGGTTCGACGGTGCCCACGACCACCGCGGGATCCCAGGGGGAAGGCATCCCCCGCGAGATCCTGGTGCCCGCCCTGCCGCCCGATGTCGAGGCGGTCACCGAACTGCTCGGCGCGGCCCGGGGTAGCCGCGTCGAGGTCCGCGTGCCCCGCCGTGGGGACAAGCGCACCCTGCTCGAAACGGTGGAGCGCAACGCCAAGCAGGCGTTCGCGCTGCACCGGACGAAGCGGGCCAGTGACCTCACCGCCCGCAGCCGTGCCCTCGCCGAGCTTCAGGAGGCCCTGGAGCTGCCCGACGCGCCGCTGCGCATCGAGTGCTTCGACGTCTCGAACACCCAGGGCACGAACGTCGTGGCGAGCATGGTCGTGTTCGAGGACGGCCTGCCGCGCAAGTCCGAGTACCGCAGGTTCGCGATCCGCGGCATCGCCGGCCGGGAGGGTGCCGGCCGGGAGGGTGCCGGGGACGACGTGGCGAGCATGTACGAAACCATCCACCGGAGGTTCTCGCGCTACCTCGCCGAGCGGTCCCGCATCGCCGACATCGCCGACATCGCCGAGCTTGGCGACATCGCCGGCGCGCCGGGTGCCGCGCAGCCGATCGATCCGGGGACCGGGCGGCCGCGCCGGTTCGCCTACCCGCCGAACCTCGTCGTGGTGGACGGCGGGGCGCCCCAGGTGGCTGCGGCGGCCCGGGCGCTCGACGAGCTCGGCATCGACGCCGGCCCCGGCGGGGTGGCGCTGTGCSGGCTGGCGAAGCGGCTGGAGGAGGTCTGGCTGCCGGACACCGCGGACCCGGTCATCCTCCCGCGGACGTCCGAGGCGCTCTACCTGCTGCAACGGGTGCGCGACGAGGCGCACCGCTTCGCCATCGCCTACCACCGGCAGAAGCGGTCCACGGCCATGGTGGCCTCCGCCCTCGACGAGGTCCCCGGCCTKGGTGACACCCGGCGCAAGGCCCTGCTGCGCCACTTCGGTTCGGTGGCGAAGATACGGGCGGCGAGTGCCGAGCAGATCGCGCAGGTGTCCGGCATCGGCCCGCGGACGGCGGCGGCGATCGTCACCGCGCTGGCCCGGTCGGCGCCGGGCCGCGCCGACGCGCCCGCCCCCGTCGTCGACCCGCGCACCGGAGAGATTCTCGACACGGAGACCGTCTCATGACCACCCCGACCCTGGATCTGGCGATCATCACCGGGCTGTCCGGCGCCGGGCGCAGCACCGCGGCGAAGTGTCTGGAGGACCTGGGCTGGTTCGTCGTCGACAACCTTCCTCCGGAGCTGCTGTCCACCATGGCTGAGCTGGGCCGTCGTTCCGGTGGGGCAATCAGCCGCATCGCCGTCGTGGTGGACGTGCGGGGCCGGCCGTTTTTCTCTGACCTGCGCGCCGCGATCGCGGCGCTCGACGCGCGGGGCATGCATCCCCGGATGCTGTTCCTCGAGGCCAGCGACGACGCGCTGATCCGCCGGTTCGAGCACGTCCGCCGGCCGCATCCGCTGCAGCGCGACGAGCGGGTGGTCGACGGCATCGGCCGGGAACGGATTCTGCTCGCCGAGCTGCGCGGCGAGGCCGACCTGGTCCTCGACACCACCGACCTGAACGTCCACGAGTTGCGGTCGAAGATCGACGCCGCGTTCGGGCAGCCGAACGCCAACCGGCTCAACGCCACGGTGGTGTCGTTCGGGTACAAGTACGGACTTCCGCTGGATGCGGATCTCGTCGCCGACTGCCGGTTCCTGCCCAACCCGCACTGGGTGGAGGCGCTGCGCCCGTTCACCGGCCGCGATCCGCAGGTGCGCGACTATGTGCTGGCCCAGCCGGGAGCGCAGGACTTCCTCGACCAGTACTCGGCGCTGCTCCGCCTGGTCGGCGAGGGTTACGCCCGTGAGGGCAAGCGGTATCTCACGCTGGCCGTCGGGTGCACCGGCGGCAAGCACCGTAGCGTCGCGATCGCCGAGCAGCTCGGCATCCGGCTCGCCGCGGGCGGCGTGGGAGTCCGGGTGGTGCACCGTGACCTGGGACGGGAGTGAACCATCCGTGAACCTCAAGGGCGTAGCCGCGCGCTCCGACGGTCCGGACCGGGCACCGGCGGTCGTCGCCTTCGGCGGCGGCCACGGGCTCGCCGCCTCGCTCGCCGCGCTCCGGCAGATCACCTCGGCGCTTACCGCCGTGGTGACCGTCGGTGACGACGGTGGATCCTCCGGGCGGCTGCGCGCGGAGCTCGGCGCGCTCCCCATGGGCGATCTGCGAATGGCCCTGGCCGCGCTGGCCGGACCGGACGGATGGTCGACCACCTGGGCGGACGTGTTCCAGCACCGGTTCGGCGGCGACGGGCCGCTCGCCGGGCACGCGGTCGGCAACCTCGTGCTGACCGCGCTCGCCGAGCGCACCGGATCACCGGTGGCCGCGCTCGACTTGGCCGCCACCCTCCTCGGCGTGCGGGGGCGGGTGCTGCCGCTGTCGACCAGGGGCATCGATATCGTCGCCGACGTCGTGGGGCTGGATCCGGCGGCGCCCACCGCCGAGGTCGAGGTGCGCGGGCAGGCCGCGGTGGCCACGACCGGTGGACGGGTCGCGGGTGTCCGGCTGTCGCCGGCGGCACCGCCGGCCTGTCCGGAGGCGGTGACCGCGGCGGGCGCGGCCGACTGGATCATCCTTGGACCGGGATCGCACTACACGAGCATGCTGCCGCATCTGCTGGTTCCTGAGATGAACCGGGCGATCGCGACGTCCCGGGCGAACCGGGTGATGGTGTTGAACCTGACCGCCCAGCCGGGGGAGACCGAGGGATACACCCCCCAGGCCCATCTCCACTCCCTCGGCCGGCACGTTCCCGGCCTGCGGCTGGACGTGGTGATCGCCGATCCGACCGCCGTGCCCGACCCCGATCTGCTCGCCCGGGCGGCGGCGGACGTCGGTGCCCGGCTCCATCTGGCGCCGGTGCGGATCCCCGGCGCGCCCGTGCACGATCCGGTCCGGCTCGCCGCGGCCTTCCGTGCGGTGTTCGCGGGACTCCCGGAGGCGACCTGCCCGACGCCCGCGTCCCGGCGGCCGGTCACGCAGTACTCATCGTCCGGCGGACCGGTCCGCCGGACCCCATCCGGTGAAGCCAAGGAGTGATCGGTGTGGCGGCGATGACGGCCACCGTCAAGGACGAACTGAGCCGGCTGCGGGTCGCGAAGCCCTGTTGCCGGCGGGCCGAGATGGCGGCCCTGCTGCGCTTCGGTGGGGGGCTGCACATCGTCGGTGGTCGTATCGTGGTCGAGGCGGAACTCGATACTGGCGCGACCGCCCGCCGGTTGCGTCGTGAGGTCGCCGAGGTCTTCGGCTTCCCCTCGACGGTGGCCGTGCTGGCCGCCGGTGGGCTGCGCCGCTCGGTGCGCTACATCGTGCGCGTCGAGCGAGACGGCGAGCAGCTCGCGCGGTCCACCGGCCTGCTCGACCAGCGTGGCCGTCCGGTGCGCGGGCTGCCGCCGCAGGTGGTCACGGGCTCCGCCTGTGACGCCGCGGCGGCCTGGCGGGGCGCGTTCCTCGCCCACGGTTCGCTGACCGAGCCGGGTCGGTCCTGCTCGCTGGAGGTGACCTCGCCTGGTCCAGAGGCCGCGCTCGCCCTGGTCGGCGCGGCGCGTCGGCTGGGGGTCCAGGCCAAAAGCCGGGACGTGCGCGGCGTCGATCGCGTCGTCATCCGCGACGGCGACGCGATCGGCGCGCTGCTGACCAGGATCGGTGCGCACGACAGCCTGCTCGCCTGGGAGGAACGGCGGATGCGYCGGGAGGTCCGGGCGACCGCCAACCGGCTGGCGAACTTCGACGACGCCAACCTGCGCCGCTCCGCCCGGGCCGCGGTGGCCGCCGGCGCCCGGGTGCAGGCCGCGATGCGCATCCTCGGCGACGACGCCCCGGAGCACCTGCTGGCGGCCGGCCGGTTGCGCATCGAGCACGCGCAGGCCTCCCTGGAGGAGCTGGGCGCGCTCGCGGACCCGCCGCTGACCAAGGATGCGGTCGCCGGCCGGATCCGCCGGCTGCTGGCGCTCGCCGACAAGAGGGCCAACGCGCTCGGTATCCCCAACACCGAGGCGAGCGTCTCCCCGGATCTCCTTGAGAACGCCTGAGCAACAGCGGCCCAGGTCAGGCCCAGACATTTCATACCTGCAAGTCATACCCGCAAGTGGACTACTGGCCCAGTAGCACCATCGGGATCGGATGGCTCTTCGGGGCTCTTCGGGGTGGGACCCGCCCTGTGGGGCGCCCGCCTGGGCGGTTCGGCCGGCGTCAGCGCGGGTCCACGGGATCTGCCGGCCCCCGGCCCTKCGCGGAGGCGCACCGGCGGTGCGGCAGCGCAGCCATGTGATGGGATGTAGTTTCCGGGTGGGGCGTGCCCGCACCGTGTGAGGAGACCAACATCGCACGGTTCGGATTCCCGCCGATGATGTGCAAACTCGTTAGGCTCCTGCCTCGACAGCGCCACACGAACGACAGCGCCACACGAACGAGAACGTCACAACCGAACGACGACGTCGCGATGGAACGACGGCGTGACTATCGAAACGACGAGACAAGACGGTAGGGAGTCCTGGACGTGGCTACGCGGGTGGGTGTCAACGGCTTCGGGCGAATCGGTCGTAACTTCTGGCGGGCGCTCGCGGCGAGCAACCGGAACGATCTCGAGATCGTCGCGGTCAACGACCTGACCGACAACAAGACTCTCGCGCATCTGCTCAAGTACGACACCACGCTGGGTACGCTTTCCGCTGCGGTCGGTGTCGTTGACGAGGGTATCCGCGTCGGTGATACCGTGATCAAGGTGCTGGCCGAGCGCGACCCGGCGGCGCTGCCCTGGGCCGATCTGGGCGTGGACGTCGTCATCGAGTCCACCGGCCGCTTCGCCAAGGCGGCGGATGCGGGCAAGCACCTGCAGGCGGGTGCCAAGAAGGTCATCATCTCGGCGCCGGCCAAGGACGAGGACATCACTGTGGTGATAGGCGTGAACGACGACGCCTACGACCCGGCCAGGCACCACATCCTGTCCAACGCATCCTGCACGACGAACTGCGTCGCGCCGATGGCGAAGGTGCTCGACGAGGMCTTCGGTATCAGCCAGGGGCTGATGACCACCATCCACGCCTACACCAACGACCAGGTCATCCTGGACTTCCCGCACTCGGACCTGCGGCGGGCGCGGGCTGCGGCGCAGAACATCATCCCGACCACCACGGGTGCGGCGAAGGCCACCGCGCTGGTCCTGCCCCACCTCAAGGGCAAGCTCGACGGACTGGCGATGCGGGTGCCGGTCCTCGACGGCTCGGTCACCGACCTGGTGGCCACCCTGGACAAGAAGGCCAGCAAGGAAGAGGTCAACGCGGCGTTCAAAGCGGCGGCGGAGGGCCCGCTGAAGGGCTACCTTGTCTACACCGAGGACCCGATCGTCTCCTCTGACATCGTCAACACCCCGGCGTCCTGCACGTTTGACTCGCTGCTGACGATGTCCGCCGGCAATCAGGTGAAGGTCGTCGGCTGGTACGACAACGAGTGGGGCTACTCCAACCGGCTGGTCGACCTGACCGCGCTGGTCGCCGCGCGTCTCTAGGCCCGCGCGCCGCTGGTCGCCGCGCGCCGCTGGGCCCGCGCGCCGCCGGCAGGCGAAACCCGTCGGGCGGCGCCGGTCCTCCCCGGCCGTTCCTCCCGACCGGGCCGGAGAGGATCCTCTCCGGCTCTTCCTCGACAATTTCTCTCCCCAATGGAGTAACGAAGCGTGAGGACGATCGACGACCTGCAGGTCGCCGGGCACCGAGTGCTGGTCCGCAGTGACCTGAACGTGCCGCTGGATCGTTCCGGTGACACCCCGCGCATCACCGACGACGGCCGGGTCCGCGCCAGCGTCCCGACCATCTCCGCGCTGCTGGACCGGGGCGCCCGGGTGGTCGTGAGCTCGCACCTGGGCCGGCCGAAGGGCGAACCGGACCCGAAGTACTCCTTGGAGCCGGTGGCGGGTCGGCTCGCCGAGCTGCTGGGCCGGCCGGTGGCGTTCGCCGGCGACGGCAGCGGTGACATCGCCGGTGCGCATGCCCGCGAGGTGGTCGCCGGACTCGGGGACGGCGAGGTGGCCCTGCTGGAGAACCTGCGCTTCGCCGCCGGGGAGACCAGCAAGGACGCGGCGATCCGCGCGGCTTTCGCCGACGAGCTGTCGGCGCTCGCCGAGTTCTACGTCGGGGACGCCTTCGGCGCGGTCCACCGGGCCCATGCCAGCGTCGCCGACGTCCCGAAGCGGCTGCCGCACGCCGCGGGTCGGCTCGTGCGTACCGAGCTGGAAGTGCTCCGCCGGCTCAGCAGCGACCCGGCGCGTCCCTACAGTGTCGTGCTCGGCGGGTCCAAGGTGTCCGACAAGCTCGGCGTGATCCGCGCGCTGCTGCCCAAGGTCGACGCGTTGCTCGTCGGCGGGGGGATGTGCTTCACCTTCCTGGCGGCGCTCGGTCACGGGGTCGGCGGGTCGCTGCTGGAGACCGAGATGATCGAAACGTGCAAGGAGCTGCTCGCCGAGGGCGGGGAGCGGATCGTGCTGCCGACCGACGTCGTCGTCGCGGACAGGTTCGCCGCCGACGCGGACACCGCCGTCGTCGCGGCTGACGCCATCCCCGCCGGCTGGCTCGGGCTCGACATCGGCCCGGCGTCGACGGAGCTGTTCGCCGCGCGGCTGGCCGGAGCGGCCACGGTCTTCTGGAACGGGCCGATGGGCGTGTTCGAGCTCGCGCCGTTCGCTGCGGGCACCCGGGGGGTGGCCGAGGCGGTCGCCGCCGGCAAGGGGTTCTCCGTCGTGGGTGGCGGCGACTCCGCCGCGGCGGTCCGCACGCTCGGCATCCCGGAGGATGCCTTCAGTCACATCTCGACCGGCGGCGGCGCGAGCCTGGAATACCTGGAGGGCAAGACGCTGCCCGGGCTCGCGGCCCTCGATGTCTGATTTCCGCGGGACGTCCGGCCTCCGCGGGACGTCCGGCGTCCGCGGGACCTCCGGGGCCGGGGCCGGCTGATGGCCCTGCTGGGCCGGGGAAGATCTGAGCGAGGTTCCGACAGGGGATCCGGGAAGAACAGGGGATCCGGGAAGGACGAGGACGGCGTGGGCAAGGACAGGTCGGTGAAGGGCGCTGCCGGTTCAAAGGGCGCCGCCGGCGTCAAGGGCACCGGCCGACGGACGCTGGTAGCCGGCAACTGGAAGATGAACCTCAATCACCTCGAGGCGATCGCGCTGGTGCAGAAGATCGCCTTCGATCTCAAGCCCGCCGAGCTGGAGACCGTCGAGGTCGTCGTTCTCCCGCCGTTCACCGATCTGCGCAGCGTGCAGACCCTGGTGGACGGGGACAAGCTCGCCATCGCCTACGGCGGGCAGGACCTCTCCCCCTACGCGTCGGGTGCGCACACCGGTGACATCAGCGGGGCGATGCTGGCCAAGCTCGGCTGCGACTACGTCGTCGTCGGGCACTCCGAGCGCCGGGCCGACCACCACGAGGACGACGCGCTGGTGGCGGCCAAGGCGAAGGCGGCCTTCTCCGTGGGGCTCACCCCTATCCTGTGCGTGGGGGAGCCCGAGGAGATCCGGGCCGCCGGCACCCAGGTCGAGCACGTGCTGCGTCAGCTCGAGCGGTCGCTGGCTGGCATCACCGCCGAGCAGGCCGCGACGATCGTCATCGCCTACGAGCCGGTGTGGGCGATCGGCACTGGCCGCACCGCCTCCGCGCAGGACGCCCAGGACATGTGCGCGGCGGTCCGCGGCCAGCTGGCCAGTCAGTACGGCGATGAGATCGCCGCGGGGATCCGTGTCCTCTACGGCGGCTCGGTGAAGGCAGCGAACGCCGGCGAGCTGTTCACCATGCCGGACGTGGACGGCGGGCTGGTCGGCGGGGCGAGCCTGGTCGCCGAGGAGTTCGTCGGCATCGTGCGCAGCGGGCCGCCGGCCTGACGGCGGACGCGTCCGTACACTCGCCTACCGCGCACTCGCCCTGCCGCCGGCCGTCCCGGTGCCGGACCACCGGACCAGGCGAAGCACTGTCGGTGAGAGCGGATACTGTTGCGTGGCGACGTGTCCGGCCCGCCCGATCCCCTCAAGGCGTGCCGGTTCCACCCACGTTGCTGGAAGGCCGAGGAGGTGTGTAGGACGGTGGAACCGCCCTTGTCGGAGGTTCGGCCTGGGCACCGAGCGGCCTGCCACTTCCCCGAGGAGCGGGAGCTGGTCTAGATGACGATCGGTCTGTCGATCGCCCTGATTGTCGCGAGTATTCTGATGATCATGCTTGTGCTGTTGCACCGAGCCAAGGGAGGCGGGCTGTCCACCCTGTTCGGCGGCGGCGTGTCCTCGTCGCTGGGTGGGTCCTCGGTCGTGGAGAAGAACCTCGACCGGTTGACCATCGCTGTTGGGATCATCTGGTTCACCTGCATCGTCGGTCTCGGTCTGCTGCTGAAGAATTGAACGCCCAGTTCGGCCCGCGCCCTGGTCCCGGCCGCGGGAGTGGTCGCGGCCGTGGAGGCCGGCTGCCTCGCCTCGTGTCCGTGCTCGCCACGATCCTGCTCGCCACGGTCCTGGCTGCCACGGTGACCGCCTGCAGCGGTGGCTCGGGGGACGGATCGCGTGAGCTCGCTGCCAGTCCCACCCCGGCGACGACCACCACGCCCCCTCCGTCCGGCAAGCCGGGCGGCACGCTGCGGATCGTCACCCAGTGGATGCCCAGTGGCGATCCGGGCTGGGCCGACCAGCCCGGCGAGCGGGCGGTCAGCCGGCTCGTGACCCGCCAGCTGTACAGCTATCCCTCCGACGAGGACACGACGAAGTCGACCATCCCGCGGCCGGACCTCGCCGTCGGCGCGCCGGTCGTCACCGAGAACGGGCTGGTCTACACGGTGCGGCTGCGTCCCGCGGCGCGCTGGGACACCCCCAACCAGCGCCGGATCACTGCCAACGACGTCGCCCGCGGCATCAAGCGACTGTGCACGCCCCCGAACCCGTCACCGCTGCGCGGCTACTTCACGGCGACCATCGTCGGATTCCGGGAGTTCTGTGCCCAGCTGGCGGCGACCCCGGTCGCCGACGCCGCGGCCTTCGTCGAGAGCAGCACCGTGGAGGGCATCGAGATCGTCGGCGACGACACGCTCGCGTTCCACCTACTGGCCCCGGTGAACGACTTCGTGGACGTGCTGGCGCTGCCGGCGGCCTCCCCGGTGCCGCTGGAGGCCCTGGCCTACCCGCCGGACTCGCTGGAGTACCTGCACAACCTGGTCTCGGCCGGGCCGTACCGGTTCACGGTCGCCCCCGGCGAGGGGTACCGGCTGTCGCGCAGCCCATCGTGGAGCGCGTCCTCGGACGGGATCCGCCGCGCCCTGCCCGACCATATAACGATCTTCGACGGCCTGAGTCCGGAGGCCATGCAGCAGGAGCTGGAGAGCGGCGACGCGGACATGTCGCTCGACGGGAAGATACCCGACAGCCGGGCCGTGGAGCTCGCCAGGGCGAACGACCCCCGTCTCGTGGTCGACGGGGTCGGGGTCACCCTGGCGCTCACCGTCGGGTTCAATGGGCCCTCCGCGGCCGCGCTGCGTGAGCTGTCGGTCCGCCGGGCGCTGCCCTACTGCATCGACCGGGTGAGCCTCGCGGCGGCGCTCGGCGGCCCCGAGTTCGCCGCTGCCGCCACCGGGTTGCTGCAGGAGACGATGACCGGCTACACCGACGCGGATCCCTTCCCGAGCCCGGCGGGACTCGGCGACGCGGCCCGTTGCCGGGAGGCGCTGAGCCATACCCCCGGYGGACCCGTCACGGCGCTGTCCCTGCTCACCACGGACAGCGCCACCGACGTGGCGGCCGCCGAAGCACTGCGGACCGCCTTCGCCCGTTCCGGTATCCGCCTCGACATCCGGATCCGGACCGGCGAGCGCTACCGTGCGGCAGCCGTCCACCCCACCGGGCAGTTCTGGGACCTGGCGCTCACTACTATCGCCCCGGACTGGTACGGCGACGCGGGCCGCACCGTCTTCCAGCCGTTGCTGGACGAGACGTGGGCCGGCCCCAGGCCGGCCGACGGCGGCTACCGGGATCCGGGCGCCCTGCATCTGCTCGCCACGGCGCTGCGGGCCACCAGCGAGGCGACCGCCGCGAGCAATTGGGCCGACCTGGAGCACACGCTGGTCGAGCAGGTCGCGGTGATCCCGCTGGCCGTCGTGCACACCCCGCAGTTCCACAGCACGAACGTCACCGCGTTCACGATCGTGCCGTCGATCGGCACCGCCGATCCGACCGCGGTCTCGCTGGGGTCCGGATGACAGCCGACCTGAACACGCTCCTCCCACCGGGGGTAACGCCAGGGGTAACCAGGCGGGGGTGGCCGGTGCATCCATGGGTGGCTCTCGCGGCCTACACTCCCTCCAGGACGTACCCGGAGGAACATCTGGGGAAAAGCGCCGGGAACGTCAGGTTTACGAAACCGGGTACGAGGTTTCGCGGCACTCGAGGCAGCGAAATCGGCAGGCACGGTTTCCGTGCTACCACCCATGGGACGAGACGAAGGAGCACGCGGGCCGTGGCAGGTGGCAACGCCATCCGGGGGAGCCGGGTCGGGGCAGGACCGATGGGAGAGGCGGAACGGGGCGAGACCGCGCCCCGGCAACGTATCTCCTTCTGGTGCGCTAACGCGCACGAGACGAGACCGTCGTTCGCTGCGGACGCGGCGATCCCCGACACGTGGGATTGTCCGAGCTGTGGTTTTCCGGCGGGACGGGATCGGGACAACACCCCGGCCCCGCCGCGCACCGAGCCGTACAAGACCCATCTCGCCTACGTGCGGGAACGACGGAACGAAAAGGACGGCGAGGCGATCCTCGCCGAGGCGCTCGCCAAGCTTCGGGGCGCATCCTAGCCCGGCCCCGGCCCCGGCCCCGGCCCCGGCCCCGGCCCCGGCCCCGGCTCCGGCCCCGGCCGACGGTCGCCGCCGGCGGCGACCGTCGGCGCACGCGCGCCCCGCCCCCGCTCCCGCAGCCGTTGCGCCGTCGCCGAGGATGCCCCTGTGACTGTGGATGGTGTCGGCATCGGCCCGCTCGTCGCCGGGCGGTACCGGCTCGTCGAACGGATTGGCTCCGGTGGGATGGGCACCGTGTGGCGGGCCCACGACGACGTGCTCCGGGTCGAGGTGGCGATCAAGGAGATCCGGGTCTCCGCCGACCTCGACGACGACGAGCGTGCCGCCGGAGTGGAGACGGCGATGCGCGAGGCCCGCAACGCCGCCCGGCTGCGGGGGAACCCACACGTGGTCACCGTCCATGACGCCGTGGAACACGACGGCCTGCCGTGGATCGTGATGGAGCTGGTCCGGGCCGGCACACTCGCCACGACGGTCAACCGGGACGGTCCCCTGCCGCCCGAGCGTGCCATCCAGGTCGGGCTCGCGGTCCTCGACGCCCTGGTCGCGGGTCAGCGGATGGGCGTGCTGCACCGGGACGTCAAACCATCGAACATCCTGCTGGCCGACGACGGCCGGGTGCTGCTGACCGACTTCGGCATCGCCACCCACGCCGCCGACCCGACCCTCACCGGCGGCATCGGCAGCGGCGGGACGCCCGCTTACATGGCGCCCGAACGCCTCCTCGGCGGCCCCGCGACCCTGGCCGGCGACCTGTTCGCCCTCGGCGCCACCCTCTACTTTGCCGTCGAGGGGGTCTCACCGTTCCAGCGCGACACGCTGCCCACCACTATCGGCGCCGTGCTGCACGCCGATCCGCCACCCTTCCTCCGGGGCGGCAGGCTGTCGGCAGCGATCGCCGGGCTGCTGGCCAAGAACCCGGCGAGCCGGCTGCGCGCGGAGGGAGCGCAGGCGTTGCTGACCTGGGCCGCGTCCCACCCAGCCGATTCCGCCCCGGCATCCCTGGTATCTCCGGCATCTCCGGCATCCCTGGCCGCGTCGTTGCCGCCGTCCTCGGCATCCCCGGCCGCGTCGTTGCCGCGGTCCCCGGCGCCGGACGCGGTGATCCGGCGCCGGACCGGGTCGCGACCCGTGCCGTTCCCGCCGGCCTGGCCAGGGACGGCGCGGCCCCCCGGCGCGGTCGGGTGGGTCCGGTCGTGGCGGGCACCCCGGCTGATGGCCGGGGCGATGATCCTCCTGGTGCTGCTCGCCGCCGTGGCCGCCGGGGCGTACCAGCTGTTCGGCGCGGACGACGGCGGCGACGGCGACCGGCGTCGTGCCTCGCCGCCGACGGTCGCCACGCGGGATCCGGCGGGGGTCGGGTCGCAACCGGGCGCCGAGGCTGGCGAGGCGCTGCCCCCGGGCATGATCGGCAGTTGGAGCGGATCGGTGACGCAGGCGTTCGTGCACTTCAACGCCGAGCTGGTGCTGCGGGGCGGCCGGATCGGCGAGGTGATCGGCACGAGTGCCTACCCGGAGAGTGGATGCGCCGGCGAGCTCGTGCTGCGGGGGGTGTCCGGCGCCTCGGTCCGGCTCGAGGAACGTCTCACCCGGGTCGGGGCGTTGTGCTTCGCCGCCACCTGGCTGGACCTCGTGCTCCACGGCGACGGCACGCTCGACTGCTCGTATCCGGCGACCGAGATCAGTTCGGCGGGGCAGGCGACCATGCGCCGCTCGGCGCCCCCCATGTCCCCATCGTCCCCCGCGCCTCCGGGCTGACCGGGACTGCCGGCTGACCGGACTGCCGGGTGAGCGGGTGAGCGCGCTGGGCGGTCCACCCCCGGCGGGTGAGGCGGCGAGACGGGGGGAACGGCCCGGCGCGGGTATGAACGGACCGGGTCAGAAACCGGGTCCGGGCCGGAACCGGGGCCCAGGACGCCGGGACGGCCGTGGCCCGTCCAGGCCACCGCCCGACCACGGCGTGGACAGGTGGACAGGAGGTACTCCGTGGATCCCGATTTTCCGCTACTCAGTGTCTTCCTCTATATGCTGTGGTTTTTTGCTTTCATCCTGTGGCTGTGGCTGCTGTTTGCGGTGATCATGGATGTGTTCCGCAGCCAGGATCTGTCCGGATGGGCGAAGGCCGCCTGGACGGTCGCGATCGTGGTGCTGCCCTGGCTCGGCGTGATCGCCTACCTGATCGTGCGGGGTGGCAGCATGCACGAGCGCAGCCGCGCCGCGGCGCAGCGCGACGAACAGGCCTGGCGCGCCTACCTCCAGGAGGCCGCCGGGACAACGAGCGACGCCGACGAACTCGGCAAGCTCGCGCACCTGCGCGACCGGGGGATCATCAGCGAGGCCGAGTTCGAGYGGGGCAAGACCAAGATCCTGACCTGATCCGCCGGTGCCGTCCCGTGGGCCCGGCCCACGGGACAGGTCTACGGGACAGGTCGTCCACGGACCGTGTCACTGCCAGCCGGGCAGCCGGGAGGCGGCGGCCCGGTCGGCGAGCCACAGGCTGCGGTCGCGGCCGACGGCTCCCGTCGCCGGGATCGTGATCGGTCCCGCTCCGGAGAACGACGCCGCGACCGCATCGGCCTTCTCCTCCCCGGCGACGATCACCCAGACCTCGTGGGCGGACTGAATGGCCGGCAGGGTCAGCGTGACGCGTTCCGGCGGTGGTTTGGGGCAGTCATGCACGGCCACCACCGGTTCGGTCGCKACGACCGCGGGGGAGTCCGGGAACAGCGAGGCGACATGGCCCTCCGGGCCGAGCCCGAGGAGCACCACGTCGAAGCTCGGCACCGCCGATCCGGCGACGGCACGGGTGGCCAGCAGCGCGGTGTACTCCGCCGCGGCGGACTCCGGATCGGTATAGCCGGAGGCCGAGGCCCGTCCCTCGACGTCACCGCCCGCGGTCGGGGCCGCCAGATGGCCCATCGGGAAGATCCGTTTGGGATCCACCGGGATGTGATCGAGCAGCGCCTCCCGCGCCTGCCGCTCGTTGCGGTCGGGCGAGCCGGCCGCGACGAACCGCTCGTCGCCCCACCAGATGTCGACCTTGCCCCAGTCMACCGCGTCGAGAGCCGGGTTCGATCGCACCGCCCGCAGCAGGGCGATGCCGATGCCACCGCCGGTCAGGACGAGTGAGGCCTCMCCGCGGGCCGTCTGGGCGTCCACCAGCCGGGTGATCAGCCGGGCCGCGGCCGCCCTGGCCAGTACCCCGGCGTCACGATGGAGGACGAGCTCCGGCTCGGCCGTCATGCGCCACCCACCGTCCGTTCGTTGTTCGGGGCACTCGTCATCGGGGCGGTGCCCGGGGCCGCGGTGCTGGACGTCACGGTGCCCGACGTCACGGCGCCCGACGTCGCGGCGCCGGCGGCCAACGCGTCCGTGGTGCCCACGGTCTGGTCCATCGGGTCCCGCCAGATGTGCTCTCGGTGCGGCGAGCGTCTGGTCAGGTTCGGCAGGCCGCTCCAGGTACCCAGGGCCTCGGCGTAGACGGCGTCCTCGTCAAGCCGGCGCAGCTCCTCGGCGAGCAGGTCCCCGACGCCCCGGTCGGCCAGAGGCAGTACCCGGTCCGGGTACCCGGTGCGGGAGATCATCGCCGAGCGGGAGTCGGTSCGGGAGACGGCCAGCCGGTCCCCGTCGAGGGCGACGGCGACCGCGGTGATACCGGGCCGGCCGCCCGTCTCGTCGACCGTCACCGGGACGGCGAGCCTGTTCTGGAGCCAGCCGGCGAACAGCTGGGCGCTCGGATCGGCCCGGCCGGCGGTGATGACGGCCGAGTCCGGCCGCTCGCTGACCACCGCGTCGAAGGCGGCGGCGAGCAGGGTGCGCCAGGGCGACAGCCTGGTCCAGGACAGGTCCGTGTCGCCGGGGGCGAAGTCCGCGGCCCGCTGGAACAGGGCCGACAGCGGATCCGGGCTGGCGGTGACGTCGGTGACCCGCCGGTCGGCGAACACGCCGAGCGGGTCGTAGGCGATCCGGGCCGGCGGCTCGTCGTGCCACCAGGTGACCACCGGGGCGTCCGGTGCGAGCAGGGGAAGCACGACCGATTCCGCGTGCAGCGCCAACCGGCCGGACATCCGCATCACGACCGCTTCGCCCGGGCCGAGCCGACCGCCGATCGAGACCTCGGCGTCGAGCCGGGGATGCGGCACGTCGACCTGCCGGCGGACGACGATCAGTAGCCGGCACGGATGGGCCGAGGCCGCCAGCGTCGCCGCGCCCTCGGCGGCGCTGACGTGCTTTTCGTCGACGACGACGACGAGGGTCAGCGCCAGGCCGAAGGCCAGGGCTCCGGCCGCCCGTCGTTCGGCGGCGAGGGCCTTGACCACCTCAGAACCGGTGGTGTCCCACAATGTGGTCACGAGGGGCTCCTAATCCATGGTCATGGCCGCCGCCACCGGCGACCGTCGTGGGCGAGCATCTCGTCGGCGGCAGCCGGACCCCAGGTGCCGGCCCGGTAGCGGTGCGGGGTGGTGCCCGCCCAGTGCCGCTCCAGCGGATCGACGATCCGCCAGGACTCCTCGACCTCCGCGTTGTTCGGGAACAGCGTCGCGTCGCCGAGCAGCACGTCGAGGATCAGCCGTTCGTAGGCCTCCGGCAGCGCCTCGGTGAACGCCTCACCGAACAGGAAGTCCATCGCGACGTCCCGGACCTCCATCGCCGAGCCGGGGACCTTGGAGCCGAACTTGAGCGTGACCCCCTCGTCGGGCTGCACCCGGATGACCAGCTGGTTGTTGCCGAGCTCGGTGGTGGCGGTCTCGTCGAATGGCAGGTGCGGCGCCTTCTTGAAGAAGATGGCGACCTCGGTGACCCGCCGTGRCAGCCGCTTGCCGGTCCGCAGGTAGAACGGCACCCCGGCCCACCGGCGCGTCTCGATGCCGAGGCGCACCGCCGAGAAGGTCTCCGTCCGCGACTGCGCAGGGATGTCCTGTTCGTCGAGGTAGCCCGGGACCCGCTCCCCGGCGAGCCAGCCCTGCTCGTACTGCCCCCTTACCGCGTAGCGAGTGAGGTCCATGGGCAGCGACACCGCGCGGAGCACCTTCAGCTTCTCGGTGCGGATGGTCTCCGCGCCGAAGCTGACCGGCTCCTCCATCGCGGTCAGGGCGAGCAGCTGCAACAGGTGGTTCTGGAGCACGTCCCGAGCGGCGCCCGTCTCGTCGTAGAAGCCGGCCCGGGTGCCGATCCCGACGTCCTCGGCCATGGTGATCTGCACCGAATCGACGAACTGGGAGTTCCAGATCGGTTCGAACAGCGTGTTGGCGAAGCGCAGCGCGAAGAGGTTCTGGACCGTCTCCTTGCCCAGGTAGTGGTCGATGCGGAACACCCCGGACGGGGTGAAGACGTCGTCGACGAGCGCGTTGAGCTGCCGGGCCGACTCCAGGTCGTGACCGAACGGTTTCTCGACGACGACCCGGCGCCAGCCGCCCGAACCCGCGGCCGAGGAGAGCCCGGTGCGCTGCATCTGCTTGAGCACGACCGGGAAGGCCGACGGCGGGATCGACRGGTAGAACGCCGCGTTGCCACGGATACCGTGGGAGTGCTCCAGGCTCTCCAGCGTGCGGGCGAGCCGGTCGAACGCGGCGTCGTCGTCGAAGGACCCTGGCAGGAACCGCACGGAGCCCGCCAGCCGGTCCCAGACCTCTGCACGGAAGGGGGTGCGGGCGCCCTTCTCGGCGGCCTGCCGGGCGAACTCGGCGAAGTCCTCGTCGGGCCAGTCCCGGCGGGCGAACCCGAGCAGGACGAAACCCGGCGGCAGCAGGCCGCGGTGGGCCAGGTCGTAGACGGCGGGGATCAGCTTCTTGCGGGCCAGGTCGCCGGTAGCGCCGAACACCACCAGGGCGCTCGCGTCCGGCAGGCGCGGCAGTCTGCGGTCACGTGGGTCCCGCAGCGGGTTGGTACTCACCGTGGGCGCCACCCGTTCCCCCTTCGTTCTGCTTGTGGTCTCTCCGAGGTTGTTTCACCGGGGACCGTCGGGTGTCCATGAACGACGCTGAGACGATCATCACGGCCGTGGCGACGGCCGTGGCGACCGCCACGGCCACGGCCGGCGCCAGGCCTTACGCGGACGAACCGGCTGATCCCAGGTGCGCCGCGATGGTGTCCAACAGCTGGGTCCACGAGTCCTCGAACTTCTGTACGCCCTGGCTCTCCAGGGTCTCGATCACGTCGTCGAGATCGATTCCGACGGCTGTGAGCTGGGCGAACACCTCGTGGGCCTCCTCGTAGCGGGGGCGGATCGTCTCACCCGTCACCGACCCGTGGTCGGCGAACGCCTCCAGGGTCGCCTCCGGCATCGTGTTGACGGTTCCGGGCGCGATCAGCTCGGTGACGTAGATCGTGTCCGGCAGGGACGGGTCCTTGGTGGACGTCGACGCCCACAACGGGCGTTGGGGCTTCGCGCCCGCCGCGGCCAGGGCCGCCCAGCGGGGGGTGGCGAACGCCTTCTCGTACCGCTCGAAGGCCAGCCGGGCGTTGGCGACGGCGGCCCGGCCGCGTAGCGCCTTCGCCTCCGAGGTGCCGATCTTCTCCAGCCGCTGGTCGACCTCGGTGTCCACCCGGCTGACGAAGAACGACGCGACCGAGGCCAGGTCGGTGATGTCGCGCCCCGCGGCCAGGGCCTTCTCCAGACCGGTCATGAACGCGTCGATCACGGCGTCGTACCGGTCGAGTCCGAAGATCAGCGTCACGTTCACGCTGATGCCCTGGGCAAGCGTCTCGGTGATTGCCGAGAGGCCGGCCCGGGTGGCGGGAATCTTGATGAACAGGTTGGGTCGGTCGACCAGCCACCACAGGGCACGCGCCTCGGCGAGCGTGCGCTCGGCCTCGTGGGCGAGCCGGGGATCGACCTCCAGGGACACCCGGCCGTCGACGCCGCCGCTGGCGTCGTAGACGCCGCGCAGCACGTCGCAGGCGTCGCGCACGTCGGCGGCCGTGATGGCCCGGACGGCCTCGCCGACGTCCACGCCGCGGATCGCCAGGTCGTGCAGCTGCTCGTCGTACAGGTCGCTCGAACTGATCGCCTTCTGGAAGATGGTCGGGTTGCTCGTCACGCCGACAACGCCGCGGTTCTCGACCAGGTGGGCGAGGTTGCCGGTGCGTAGGCGGTCCCGGCTGATGTCGTCCAGCCAGACCGCCACTCCGGCGGCTGAGAGCTCGGACAGGGGATTGCTCATCGGGCTGACTTCCTCTCCGCGGGCGGTGGCGTCCTCACCATGTCTCCAAGGCCTCCAAGCTGTTCTCGCGCTTCATGGCCGTTCTCGCGCTTCGGATGGGCGCACCCCCTTCAGGGCACTACCCTCTGGGGCCGGCTCCATCCCAGTCTGTTTCCAGTCTGATYCCAGTCTGCGGATCCCCGTGACAGTCGGGTGGCGGTTGGGAGAACAAYGCGCACGACGAGTGGAATCCCGGTCCCTGCGGTTCATGCCTGATGCCCGATGCCCGCCGTCCATGCGCCATGCCCACCGTCGCTGTCCGATGCCCCACGCCAGTACATGTCGGTCGCCGCCGCCCGGGGGGCCGCGTGGCGCGGTTGTGAGAGAGGACGCAGGACGGCGGCGGGGGTCCGGGCGCGGTCGACGCGCGTACGCAGCGCCGCGGCGGCTAGACTCCGACACGTCGTAGAACACCGTCCGCTCCGACTTTCGGGGCACCGTCCCGCGTGGGTCGCCCGTCGATCCCGCCGATCGCGAGGTCGCTCTGTCTACCGAGGCCGTCCTTCGTCACCGGCATGTCCCCGCCCGCGGACCGGGGCGGGCGGGCGCCTCCAAGCCAACGACCGCACCGGCGCCGGCGCTCGAGCCGCCCGGTGTCCCCGCACCGGCGCCGGGGGTCGGCGGCCCGCCAGCCCCCGCAGCCGGCCCGCCAGCCCCCGCAGCCGGCCCGCCAGCCCCCGCAGCCGATCCGCCCGCCGACGGGCTCCCGGGCGCCGGGCACGCGACTCGCGGGGGCTGGGCGGCCGTGTCGGCGAAGGCCCGCGGCTATGTCGCCCTAATGAAGCTGCGCGTGGTCGAACTGCTGCTCATCACCACCGTCCCGGTCATGATGCTCGCCGAACGGGGCGTGCCGTCGCTCTGGCTGATCGCCGTGACCCTGGTGGCGGGAACCCTCGCCGCCGGCAGCGCGAACACGATCAACTGTTACGTCGATCGTGACATCGATCAGATGATGGGCCGCACGAAGCGCCGTCCGCTCGTGCGGGCGACCGTCACGCCCACGGAGGCGCTGACCTTCGGCATCGTGATCGGGATCGTCTCGACGCTGCTCTTCGGTTTCCTGGTCAACTGGCCCTCCGCGCTGCTGGCGGACGGGGCGATCGCCTTCTACGTCTTCGTCTACACCCTCGGGCTGAAGCGCCGCACCCCGTCGAACATCGTCATCGGGGGCGCGGCCGGCTGCTTCCCCGTCCTGATCGGATGGTCGGCGGTCACGGGGACCGTCGGCTGGGCCGCGGTGCTGCTGTTCGCCGTCGTCTTCTTCTGGACCCCGCCGCACTTCTGGGCGTTGGCGATGAAGTTCCGCGACGACTACGCCGCGGCGGGCGTCCCCATGCTGCCGGTCGTCGCCTCCGTCCAGGTCGTCACCCGGCGGATGCTGGGCTACGCCTACGCGATGGTCGCCGCCTCGCTCGCGGTCGCTCCCGTCGCCTCCACCGGCCCGGTCTACCTCGTCGCCGCCGTCGCGGTGGGAGCCTGGTTCCTGGTCGAGTCGCACCGGGTCGCCCGCCGGGCCCGGCACGGCGAGGACCCGAGGCCGATGCGCCTGTTCCACATGTCGATCACGTATCTGACCCTGCTGTTCGTGGCGATCGCCGTCACCGCTCTCGTCTGATCTCGCCCGACCCCACCGACCCCGCCCCGTCCTGATCCCGGTGTCACCGGGCGGGACGGGGCGTTGTTTTGCCGGCGGGCCGCCCGCGAAGGGTCTGGGACGGGCCCACCCGTCCTGGCCAGTTGACACCAGTGCGGCGCGTCTACCGGACGGGCACACCCAGACCCGGCGGACCACCGCGGCTGGTCGTGGCCACCACCGACCCGGCGACCCTGCCATCGACCAGTACCTGGTATCTGGCCACCACCCTGCCCCACCCCGACCTGCCCACCGCGGCGGCATCGGCGTTCCCACCCGCCGCCCACAGCGAGATCGACCGCCTGTACGGGCCGCACGGCTGGGTCGAACAAGACTACAAACAGATCACACACGAACTCGGCTGGGCCGACGTCCAGGTCCGCTCCGCCACCGCGATCGCCCGCCACCCGGCCCTGGTGAACTGCGCGTTCAGCCTGTGCTGGCACGACACCCCCGAACACCCACCACCCCACCCGGCGGCAGCCCGCGTCCGGTCCCGACCCGCACACTGCCGTCCTGGCCGGCCAGCCTCCGCCGGGTCCGCGCCCGCCTGATCCCGTTCCGTCTCCCGCGGCAGCGGAGGCGATCGCGTTATTCGGTTCTGGCGACGATCACGTGATGGCCTGGTTTCCGAGTTGTCTGATCAACACGCGCTTACGCAGGAGATCGAAGTTCGCCCGTCCATACATCTGCCTCTTCACCATCTTTAGGAATCGTAATGAAATAACAAATGCATGTTCGGGAGCATCTTAGCAGGTCACAGGGCCGCGAGAGGCTCAAGTTGCACAGGTTATTTCATTCCGCCTACTTACAGTTACGTGGAATCACGGCGCCCTCGACGGGCCCGGAACTGTGCGGCAGGGTGAGCCCGGCGACGACGGCGTCGTAGTCGTTGCGGAGGTGGCGGGCGAACGACGCCAGCGCTGGCAGGTAGGGCCGCGAAGGCGGGCATGGCCACCGGCATCGGCGAGACCTTTCAGCAGGTTGGTGTCGCCATCGGGATCGCCRGCTTCGGCGCGCTGTTTCAGCAGCTGGTGCTGTCGAAGTACGCTGGACCTTCGGCCGTGGGACGGGAAGTTGCCGTCGGCAACATCACCCGGGCTGGCGACGCCGGTCGGGCCGCGTTCGTGCATAGCTTCACCAGCGTCATGGTCGTCTGCGCCATTGTGTGCGCGGTCGGCGCCCTGGTTGCCTTCTTCTTCATCCGGCAGCGGGACCTGCATGAATCGGCGCAGGTGTTGTAGCGGTCGACCCGGTCCCCGGGTCGCTCCACCCCGGGGACCGGTCTGGTTCACGAGACCGCTGCGGTCAGCGCGGCCAGTGACTTGAGCACACCGGCCCGGATCTGGTCATCGGTGACCACGCCCTGGTCGTTGATGGTCGATCTGTGGACGGGGATGTGCATGCAGGCTTCCTCGACGATCATGGCGCCGGTGTAACGCAGCACCTTGCGCAGGGAATCGTGCGCGTCCGCGGCCTTTGTCGTGGACGGCGATACGTTGATCCATGCCGTGGGTTTGTCCCCGATCTCGATCCCACCGACGGTCCAGTCGAGCAGGTTCTTAAAGGAACCCGGCAGTGCGCCCGCGTACTCCGGCGTGCAGATCAGGATCGCAGCGGCCGATGCAATGCGGGCCCGCAGGTCCACTACCGACACAGGCAAAGGATCTTGGTCGTCGTCAGGGTTAAAGTGCGGCAGCTTGGCCATACCGTCGTAGTCGTCCGCAACGAATCCCGGCGGGGTCAATGCTCGCGTGGTGCGTAGCAGCGCCGAGTTGGACGACCCGGCGCGGAGGCTTCCGCATAGCAGAAGAATTTTTTGGGTGGCATCCACACGGCCGATTCTAGCCGCCGACTTTCACCTGGTCCTTCGTTGGGTGTGCCAGAAATGGAAAATTACTCCTGAGTTGGGAAGGTCAGGCTTGTCCAAGCCTCCATCCATCATAATCGAGCTCCAAATCATCGGTCATCCGGCGAGACCCCCGCAACGGCGCTGTTGCATTGTGAGGAGTCGGGGCAGGGCCTCGACAAGATCACATAAGGCTGTGATCGGTTACACTCGGTAGTGGCGCTGGCGCCCGGTCTGGGGGACGGTCTCCAGACCATGCCCAACCCTCCACACTTGTCCGTCGCGTTTCCGTCGCGACGTCGGCCCCTCGGCGGAGGCCGTGCCGCGGCGGGTCGTCGGACGTCGAGCCGGCCGCCGGGACTGTTTACCGTCTCAGGAACGGGGCGTGGCCGCCGTGGCCAGGGTGTCGGTGGTCCCAGGGTGTCGGTGGTCCCAGGGTGTCGGTGGTCCCAGGGTGTCGGTGGTCCCAGGGTGTCGGTGGTCCCAGGGTGTCGGTGGTCTAGGAGCCGATGCCGGCGCCGGTGGGGGCGGTGGTCCCGACCGGCCCGGCGGGCGCGGGGACCTCGGCGCCGGCCGCCGCGAGCGTGGGCGCCGCGTCCGGTGCCGGCCGGGGGTGCCGGGAGCTCAGGGCGAGCCAGAGCCGCAGCGCGGCGACCCACATCACGGTCGCCCCGGTCATGTGCAGGGCGACGAGGAGGGCGGGAACGCCGAGGAAGTACTGAGTGAATCCGATCGCGGCCTGCGCGAGGACGGTCCCGACCAGGGCGAGGGAGGTCCGCCTGGCCTCGTCGGGGGCCTCGGCGACCCGCACCGCGAACGCCATGGCCGCGACGAGCCCGACCAGCAGCATCGCGCCGTCGGCGTGCAGTTGGGAGACGTTGACGAGGTCGAACCCGAAGCGGGCCGGATGGTCGCTGTCACCGCTGTGCGGCCCGGCGCCGGTCACGACCGTGCCGAGGACGAGCACCCCCGCCGAGACGACCACCAGCAGGCGCGCCAGCCACCGCAGCGCGGGACCGACCCCCGGGGTCGGCGCACCCGCGTCCTGGCGGGCCCGGTGGTCCAGCAGGACCGCGTTCCACAGCAGGACCATGGAGAGCAGGAAATGGGCGGCGACGGTCGCCGGGTGCAGCTTCGTCAGGACGGTGATCCCGCCGAGCACGGCCTGCCCGAGGAAACCCACCCAGAGGCCGAAGGACAGCAGTCGAAGATCGCGCCGCCGTCCGCCCCGCAGGCGGAGCGCGACCAGCGGGGTGATCAGCGTCACGAGGCCGACCACCAGGCCGACGACCCGGTTGCCGAACTCGATCGCTCCGTGCAGGGCGTATTCCGAGTGCGGCACGAACGAGCCGTCCCCGCACTGCGGCCAGGTCGGGCAGCCGAGGCCGGAGCCGGTCAGGCGGACCACGCCGCCACTCACCACGATCAGTGACAGCAAGACCACGTTGAGCGTGGTGAGGAGCCGGAAGGCGCGAAGGCTGATCAGCGGCAAACTCCGACGCTCTGTAGAAGCTGGCACGACTGCCATGGTAACGCCCTGTCCGGCACGGGCCGCTCGGATCCTTCTCCGTTGGTCGGATGGTGCCTGCCGGCCGGATGGTGCCTGCCGGCCGGATGGTGCCTGCCGGCCGGATGGTGCCCGGTGACCGGACGGTCGCGGTGTCGGCTCTACTCCCAGTCGGCTCTACTCCCAACTGAAGGTGCGGGCGGCGAGCGCCAGACTCGCCACCGCCCAGGCCACGAGCACGATCAGGGGGCGTGCCCCCGGACCGTCGCCCTCTGCCAGGACGGCCCGCAGCCCGTCCGACAGCGCCGCGGTCGGCAGCGCCTCGGCGACCGCCCGCAGCCAGCCGGGAAGCTTCGACAGCGGGAACACCACCCCGCCGATCAGCAGCAGCACCAGGTAGACGCCGTTGGCGGCGGCGAGCGTCGCCTCGGCCCGCAGGGCTCCGGCCATCAGCAGGCCGAGCCCCGAGAACGCGGCTGTGCCCAGGACGAGTAGCGCCAGCACCGCCGGAACCCCGACCGGCCCGCCGGTCGGGTCCCAGCCCAGCGCGAATCCGACCGCCACCAGGAGCACCAGCTGGATGACCTCGACGGCGAGCACCGCCAACGTCTTGCCGGCGAGCAGGACCACGCGCGGCAGCGGGGTCGCCCCGAGGCGTTTGAGTACGCCGTAGGAGCGTTCGAAGCCCGTCGCGATCGCCTGCCCGGTGAAGGCGGTCGACATCACGGCCAGCGCGAGCACCCCGGGGACGAGGAAGTCCACCGGCCGCTCGGTGGAGCTCGGCAGCACGTCGACGGCGGTGAAGAAGGCCAGCAGACCGACCGGGATGATCAGGGTGAGCAGGACGGACTCGCCGCGCCGCAGGGTGAGTACCAGCTCGAGCCTGGTCTGTGCCGCCAGCATCCGGGCCCGCGACGCGGGCGCCGGAGCCGGGCGCAGATCGAGCAGCGGGACGCCGGTCATGAGCGCAGCTCCGATCCGGTCAGTTCCACGAAGACGTCCTCCAGCGTGCGTTGTTCGACCCGGAGATCCTCTGCCAGGATGCCGTTACCCGCGCACCAGGCGGTCACCGCGGCGAGCAGTTGCGGGTCGACCGTGCCCTGCAACAGGTAGTGCCCAGCCGGGCCCTCCTGCACGGTGGTGCCRTCGGGCAGCGCGAGCAGCAGCCGGCCGAGATCCAGCCCGGCGGGGGCCCGGAAGCGCAGCTGCCCCTCGGCGCCGCCCCGGGTGAGCTCCGCGGGGGAGCCGACCGCCACCACCCTGCCGTGGTCGACGATGATCACCTGATCGGCGAGYCGTTCGGCCTCGTCCATGGCGTGGGTGGTCAGCACGACGGTGACCCCGGCCGTGCGCAGCTCCTCGACGAGTTCCCAGGTGTCCCGCCGGCCCTGGACGTCCAACCCGGCCGTCGGCTCGTCGAGGAAGACCAGCTCCGGGCGGCCGACCACGGCCATCGCCAGCGACAGCCGCTGCTGCTGGCCGCCGGAGAGCCGGCGGAACGGGGTACCGGCGGACCCGGCCAGCCCGAGCCGGTCCAACAGCGCCGCGGGATCCAGCGGGTGGCGGTAGTGCGAGGCGACGAGGCGCAGCATCTCGCCGGCGCGGGCGCCGGGATACATCCCCCCGGACTGCAGCATCACCCCGACCCGGGGGCGCAGGGCAACGGCGTCCGCCCAGGGGTCGAGTCCGAGGACCCGCACCTCGCCCGCGTCGGCACGGCGGAATCCCTCGCAGATCTCCACGGTGGTTGTCTTGCCGGCGCCGTTCGGCCCGAGCAGCGCCGTGACCGTGCCGGTCGGGACGGTAAGTGACAGTTCGTCCACGGCGCGTATCCGACCATCGGGTGTCGTCGACGGTCGAGCGGCGTCGCCGGAAGGGACCGGCGGCGCCGGGGGCGCCTGGCGCACGGGGGGCGTAGGGGACGGCGTAGGGGACGTGGAGAACGCCGCGGGACCGCGCCCGGCCCGACCGGTGCGGGTCCGCCGCCCGGACCCGTGAGGACGACGACCGGAACGCGGGGAAGCGGACCGCGAGGAATACGTCTTCACGAGGTCCGTGACACTGACTGCCAGGATCTCGGCCACCTTGCGATCCTACGGACATCGCGGGTCGGGCGGAGGGCCGGTCCGCCCCGGCACGAGGCCTTCGGCTGGGTGGAACGGGCACCACCGGGCGGCCGTGCCCTAGTCCCGTTGCCAGTCCCGTTGCTAGCCCCGTTGCTGCGGCGGGCGGACGGGCAGCGCCCGGCGGCGCCCGCCGACCGCCACCGGCTCGCCTGGCTCCACCAGCGCTCCCCAGGCGCCCAGCCGCTCGTACAGCATCGCCGGCGTGGTGCTGTAGAGCCGGGACAACGACTGCAGGTCGGAGCGACGCAGCCGCAGGACGTCGCGTGAACTGTCCGACCGCAGGACCTGCACGATGGCGATCCAGCGCCGCAGCGGTCCGGTGCGGGTCGGGGGCAGCTTGCGCAGCCGGCGCAGGTCGATGACCAGCGGCGGCAGATGGTCGGTCTCGCGGCGATCGGCGGCCGGCGGTACCAGCAGCGTCGCGGGAACGTCGTACAGCTCGGCGAGCTCGACCAGTCGATGCACGCGCAGGGTCCGAGAGCCTCGCTCGTAGGCGCCCAGGGTCCCGGCAGTCCACCGGCCATGCGTGCGCTCCTGGACGTCCAGCAGCGACAAGCCACGCCGGTTGCGCGCCGCGCGAAGCCGGCGGCCGAGCTCCAGGGCGTAGTCCGCCTCGGTMACGGTCTCCGTCCGGGTCAAGGTCGACAGGAGACGCCAACCGCCCCCTGTGACAGATTGTCAGGCCTCGGTTCGTCTGGCAGCCGGTTCGACCAAGAAGCCGCGAGGGAACGTGGCCCTGGCGTGGTCCCGCGGTCGCGGGGCGCAATCCGGGAATCGCGACAGTGTTTTTCCGGCCGCGCCAGCCCCGTCAGCCCGGTCGGCCGGTCAGTCCCGGTCGGCCCGGTCGGCACCGTCGGCCCGGTCAGTCCCAGTCGGCGTCGTCGGCGTCCTTGGCCCAGTCCCGGGCCCGGTCCACGGCGCGCAGCCATCGCCGGTAGGACCGGTCCCGCTCGGCCCGGGACAGCCTCGGCCGGTACCGCTCGGCGCTGCGCCGATGCCCGGCGAGCTCCTCGCGGTCGGCGAAGAACCCGGTCGCGAGCCCCGCGAGGTAGGCCGAACCGAGCGCGGTCGTCTCGATGTTGTCCGGGACGTCGAGCTCGACGCCGAGCAGGTCGGCCTGGAACTGCATGAGCCAGTGGTTGCGGGCGGCCCCGCCGTCGGCCCGCAGCTCGCGCACCGGGAAGCCCGCGGCACCCATCGCCTCGACGACGTCCCGGGTGCGGTAGGCGATGCCCTCGAGCACCGCGCGGACGACGTGCGCCCGGGTGGTCCCCCGGGTGATCCCGAGCAGTGCGCCGCGGGCGCGGGGATCCCAGTGAGGGGCGCCGAGGCCGGCGAGCGCCGGGACGAAGTAGACGCCGTCGTTGCCGGTCAGGGAGGCGGCCAGGTCGGCGGTCTCGGTGGCATCCCGGATGATCCCCAGGGAGTCCCGTAGCCAGTCGACGGCGGCACCGGTGGACAGGACCGCTCCCTCCAGCGCGTACCGCACCGGTTCGCCGTCGAGCTGGAACGCCGCGGTCCGCAGCAGCGTCGACTGYGGCGCCGGCAGGGCCGAGCCGGTGTTCACCAGCACGAAGGAACCGGTGCCATAGGTGTTCTTGGCCTGGCCGGGTTCGAAGCAGCCCTGGGCGAACAGAGCGGCCTGCTGGTCGCCGATCACGGCCGCCACCGGGATCCGCACGCCGAGGAAGGCGTCCGGATCGGTCTCGGCGTAGACCCGCGAGCTCGGCGCGACAGCGGGCAGCACCTCGGCGGGAACGCCCAGCAGATCGAGCATCTCCGGGGACCAGGTCGCGGCGGCGAGGTCGAGCAGCAGGGTGCGGGAGGCGTTCGTGACGTCGGTGACGTGCGCGGCCCCGGCGGTCAGCTTCCAGACCAGCCAGGAATCGACGGTGCCGAAGGCGATCTCCCCCCGGCCGGCGCGCCGGCGCAGCCCGGGGTCGTCGTCCAGGATCCAGCCGATCTTGGTACCGGAGAAGTAGGGGTCGAGTACCAGCCCGGTGCGTTCCCCCACCGCACCCGCGTGCCCCTCGGCGGTGAGGCGTTCGCAGACCGCGGCCGTCCGCCGGTCCTGCCACCCGATGGCCGGGTGGACCGGGGCGGAGGTCCGCCGGTCCCACAGCACGGTGGTCTCGCGCTGGTTGGTGATGCCGAGGGCGGCGAGCTCCCCGGCCCGGCGACCGCAGCCGGCCAGGGCCGCGGCGACGGTGTCGACGACGCTGCGCCAGAGCTCGTCCGGATCCTGCTCGACCCAGCCCGGCCGGGGGAACCCGGGCCGGATCCCGGTGTAGCCGCGGCCGACGACCACCCCGTCCCGGTCGAGCAGGCAGACCGTGGTCCCGGTGGTCCCCTGGTCGACCGCCGCCACCAGGGATCCGCGTGCCGGCACGCTCATCTCGTTCCTCCCGCCCACGGGTCCGCTGACGCATGGTAAGGACGCATGGTAAGGAGGCATGGTAGGGGAGCGATGCACGGTAAGGAGAGGGACGCGGGGGAGGAAAGATAGACAAGGGGTAGGTAAGGCGGACCCGGCGTGCCGGGAACGGCGGCTCAGCCGAGGTTGGACAGGTCGACGACGTCGCCGGGCGGGGTGCCGGTCGCGGGCGTCCCGTAATCGTCGAAAGTGAWCTCGTTGGTGGAGCGGCCGGCGACGACCACCTTCAACGGATAGCCGGGCCCGGTGTTGGCCGCCCAGAAGGCTGTTCCGTCGGGGCCCGCGGCCCGGACGGCCTGGGTGCCGGCCAGCTTCTCGGTCCGCACYGGGCCGGACAGCCCGACGACGTAGCTGGTCAGCGACGCGGCGAGCCGGTCGAGGGTAAAGTAGCTGTATTTCGCGGCGTCGGCGGGGGCTAGGCGGACCCAGCGGTCGGCGAGGAGGTTCCCGGCCGCGGCGTCACCGGTCCCCTCGTAGTAGGCGCGGCCGCGGCGGACGTAGGTGTCGTCTTTGATCTTGAAGATCTGGGTCCGTTGACCGTACTCGTCAATGGTGCCGCGGGTGACCGTGCCGGACATCACCAGGTCGTAACCGGCGGGGGCGTCCGAGCGCGGGTCGGCCTCGGTGCCGACGACGTGGACGCCGGTCGCGGTGCGCAACGCCTGCAGGGTGCGCGTGCCGACCTCGCCGGCAGGCAGCTTCTCCAGCCCGTTGCTCTTCTCCCCGCCGCCACTGCAGGCCGCCGAGGTCGCGAGCAGGAAAGTCAGTCCGAGGGAGAGCAGCGCCCGCCGGACCCCGCCGCGCCACAGYTGTGATCGCATCCGCCCGTCGCCTCCCGCCTGAGATCGTCTCCGGGTCGGTGGCGGCCGGGCGCGACCGCGCGTCGCGACCGTCGGCCCGCTGGTGTGCCGACCTGGTGTGCCCACCCGGGGTGCGCGCCCGGGTGGGCGCGCAGGTATGGCAGTGGGCGCAAGTCTGGCATTCCGCCGCCTGCGGTCGTCGGTCGGGTACGGCCCGTGGGTATCCGTTGTGTGCTCACGTCCGGCGGATGTGATCTGCGTCATGGCTGTGGCGAAGATCGCCCCATTGGGCTGTAGTTCCGGCGACCCCGGTTCGACTGCGCCCAGGAAATAAGGCACACTGGCGTTGTGAAATACGACCACGACGGGACGAGCGGGACGGCGGACGGCCGTACCCGCGACCGGGTCGTGCGTCTGCTCCTGGAGGGCGGCTCGGCCACGGCAGCCGAGCTGTCCCGTCAGCTCGGGGTCTCCCCGGCGGCTATCCGCAGGCATCTCGATGCCATGGTCGCGGATGGCATCATCACGCCCACGGAGAGCCGGTCCCGGGGGCCGCGTGGCCGGGGACGCCCGGCCCGGCGTTACGCGCTCACCGAAGCCGGCCATCAGGCCGGTCCCAACGCCTACTCCGATCTCGCGGCCGGTGCGCTGCACTTCCTGGCCGAGGTGGGTGGCGCGAGCGCGGTCACCCAGTTCGCCGATACCCGCGCCGTCGACCTGGAGCGGCGGGTGCGCGAGGCGGTCGTGGCGGCGGAGCCGGCGGATCGCCCGGCGGCGCTCGCCGAGGCGATGACCGCCGCCGGGTACACCGCCAGCGTCTCCGAGCTGCCCACCGGTCTGCAGATCTKCCAGCATCACTGCCCGGTCCAGTTCGTCGCGGAGCGCTTCCCGGCGTTGTGCGACGCCGAGACCGCGGTGCTGGCCCGCGTGCTCGACACCCACGTGCAGCGCCTGGCGACGATCGCGCACGGCGACGGCGTCTGCACGACCCACATCCCCGCGGGTCACCCGCCCGCGGGTCACCCGCCCGCGGGTCACACTGCCGTGAGCCACACCGCCGCGGATCATCCGCCCGCGGGCACGGCGCCCRGCATGGCTTCGCGTGCCCGGTCYGATCGGAACGGGTCCGATCAGAGCGGGTCCGGGAAGGACGGCTCCGCTCGGGTKCTGCCCGATTCCGCCGTGGCCGGATCCGGCCCGGCCCGGCCCGCGTCCCTGGCCTGTCCACCATCCTCGTCTTCGGAGGGTTTCGCCCTATGACCACCTCTGCCGAGACCGCCCTGGAAGGCCTTGGTTCCTATCGGTTCGGATGGGCTGACACCGACGCCTACGCCGCCGACGTGGAGCGCGGCCTGTCCGAGGCGGTTGTCCGCGGCATCTCGGCCAAGAAGTCCGAGCCGTCGTGGATGACCGACCTGCGCCTCAAGGGGCTGCGGCTGTTCGAGCGCAAGCCCATGCCGACCTGGGGTGCCGACCTGTCGGGCATCGACTTCGACAACATCAAGTACTTCGTCCGCTCCACCGAGAAGCAGGCCGAGGAGTGGGAGGACCTACCCGAGGACATCCGGGCGACCTACGACCGGCTCGGCATTCCCGAGGCGGAGAAGCAGCGCCTCATTGCCGGGGTCGCCGCCCAGTACGAGTCCGAGGTCGTCTACCACAAGATCCGGGAGGACCTCGAGGAGCAGGGTGTCCTCTTCCTGGACACCGACTCCGGGCTGCGTGAGCATCCGGAGCTGTTCCAGGAGTACTTCGGCTCGGTGATCCCGGTCGGGGACAACAAGTTCGCCGCGCTGAACACGGCGGTGTGGTCGGGCGGATCCTTCATCTACGTGCCGCCGGGCGTGCAGGTCGAGATCCCGCTGCAGGCCTACTTCCGGATCAACACCGAGAACATGGGCCAGTTCGAGCGGACGCTGATCATCGTCGACGAGGGCGCCTACGTGCACTACGTCGAGGGCTGCACGGCGCCGGTCTACTCGTCGGACTCGCTGCACTCGGCGGTCGTCGAAATCGTCGTGAAGAAGAACGCGCGCTGCCGGTACACGACCATCCAGAACTGGTCGAACAACGTCTACAACCTGGTCACCAAGCGTGCCGCCTGCCACGAGGGCGGCACCATGGAGTGGATCGACGGCAACATCGGTTCCAAGGTGACGATGAAGTACCCGGCCGTGTGGCTGCTCGGCGAGCACGCCAAGGGCGAGGTGCTCTCCATCGCCTTCGCCGGTGCCGGTCAGCACCAGGACGCGGGCGCGAAGATGGTGCACGCCGCGCCCCGCACCTCCTCGACGATCGTCTCCAAGTCGGTGGCCCGCGGCGGCGGGCGGACGTCCTACCGCGGGCTCGTCCAGATCAACGAGGGCTCGTCGGCCTCCCGCTCGACGGTCAAGTGCGACGCGTTGCTCGTCGACACGGTGAGCCGCTCGGACACCTACCCCTACGTTGACGTGCGCGAGGACGACGCCTCCATCGGGCACGAGGCGAGCGTCTCCAAGGTCGGCGAGGACCAGCTGTTCTACCTGATGAGCCGGGGTCTGTCCGAGGAGGAGGCGATGGCGATGGTCGTGCGCGGCTTCRTCGAGCCGATCGCCCGGGAGCTGCCCATGGAGTACGCCCTCGAGCTCAACCGCCTCATCGAGCTGCAGATGGAAGGTGCGGTCGGCTGATGGTCGTCATCGACGCCACCGGTCGGCCCCCGGCCGCCTCCGGTGCCGTACCCCGTCCCGTACGGTCCCGTAACCCGCTCGACCACGCCGTGYCCACCGGACGCGAGGAGGCGTGGCGGTTCACMCCGCTGCGCCGGCTGCGCGGACTGCCGACCGGCCCCGAGGCCGACGGCAAGGTCTCCGTGTCGGTCACCGCGCCCGCGGGGGTCGAGGTGGAGCAGCTCGCCGCCGCCGACGCCCGGATCGGTCGGGTGCTGACCCCGGCCGACCGGGTGGCCGCCTTCGCCCTGACCCGGTCGGCGGGCGCGCTCGCCGTCACCGTCCCGGCCGAGGCCGCGCTCACCGAGCCGGTGGTCGTGCACCTGCACGGTGAGAGCCCCAGGTCCCCGGCCGGGTTCGTCGCGACGAGCGGCGACGGCGGGCGGCGCGGCTCCCCGGGCGGGGTGGCCTACGGTCACGTCCTCGTCGAAGTGGGCCCGTTTGCGTCCGCCACCGTGGTGCTCGACCACACCGGCAGCGCCACCTACGCCGGCAACGTCGAGGTGTACGTGGGGCACGGCGCCTCGCTCACCTTCATCACCCTGCAGGACTGGGACGACGACGCCGTGCACCTCGGCGCGCACGCCTACTCGCTGGGGCGCGACGCTCGGCTGCGCTCGTTCACCATCACCCTCGGCGGTGATCTGGTGCGGCTCAACCCGACCGTGGACTACCGCGGGCCCGGCGGCGACGCCGAGCTCTACGGCGTGTTCTTCACCGATGCCGGCCAGCACCAGGAGCACCKGCTGCTCGTCACGCACGAGCCGCGTTCCTGCCGCAGCCGGGTCACCTACAAGGGCGCGCTGCGCGGGGACRCCGCCCACGCGGTGTGGATCRGCGACGTCCTCATCGGCGCCGGCGCCGTGGGCACGGACACCTACGAGCTCAACCGCAATCTCGTGCTCACCGACGGCGCGCGGGCCGACTCGGTCCCGAACCTGGAGATCCTCACCGGTGAGGTCACCGGTGCCGGTCACGCCAGTGCCACCGGCCGGTTCGATGACGAGGCGCTGTTCTACCTGCAGTCGCGGGGGATCTCGCCCGAGGAGGCCCGCCGGCTCGTGGTGCACGGTTTCTTCGCCGAGATCATCGACCGGATCGACGTGCCGGAGCTGCGGGAACGCATCATGATCAAGATTGCCGGCGAGCTGTCGGCCGACCTCCCGGACGAGGCTGCGGAGCCGTCGTCGGCGGAGTTGTCGGTGGAGGTGGGCGGATGACGACCGCGACCGGCGGTTCTGCCGCGGGCGGCTCCTCGGTCGCCCCGCGGWGGCACCGGGTGTGTGCCGCCGCGGACCTCGCCGAGGGCACCGCGATCGGCACCGAGATCGAGGGCGTGCCGGTGTGCGTGGTGCGGTCGGGCGGGGCGGTCTACGCCGTGCGTGACGAGTGCTCGCACGCCGACGTGATGCTCTCCCAGGGCGAGGCCGAGGACGGCAAGATCGAGTGCTGGCTGCACGGGTCCCAGTTCGACCTGGCCAGCGGCGTCCCGCTGAGCCTGCCGGCGATTGAGCCGGTGCCCACGTACGCAGTGACCATCGACGGCGACGACGTGCTCGTCGACGTCACACATTCGAACCCGGAACGAGGGTGACGGCAGCGGTGTCCACACTGGAGATCCGCAATCTGCATGTCTCGGTGGAGACGGACGGCGAGGGCACGCGCGAGATCCTGCGCGGGGTGGAYCTGACCGTCCGCAAGGGCGAGACGCACGCGATTATGGGGCCGAACGGGTCGGGTAAGTCGACGCTGTCCTATTCGATCGCGGGCCATCCCAAGTACACGGTCACCGAGGGCAGCATCACGCTCGACGGCGAGGACGTCCTCGCGATGAGCGTCGACGCCCGGGCCCGGGCCGGGATCTTCCTGGCGATGCAGTACCCGGTGGAGATCCCCGGGGTCTCGGTGTCGAACTTCCTGCGCTCCTCGGTCACGGCCGTGCGCGGCGAGGCGCCGAAGCTGCGGACCTGGGTCAAGGAGGTCAAGACCTCCATGGCCGCGCTCGAGATGGACCCGGCGTTCGCCGAGCGCAACGTCAACGAGGGCTTCTCCGGCGGCGAGAAGAAGCGTCACGAGATCCTGCAGATGGCGTTGCTCAAGCCGAAGATCGCCGTGCTGGACGAGACCGACTCCGGCCTCGACGTCGACGCGCTGCGCATCGTCTCCGCAGGTATCGAGTCGGTGCGGGCCAAGGGGGAGACGGGCATCCTGCTCATCACCCACTACACCCGCATCCTGCGCTACATCCGTCCCGAGTTCGTCCACGTCATGGCGGCGGGGCGGATCGTCGACGAGGGCGGCCCGGAACTGGCCGCCGTGCTGGAGGAGTCCGGCTACGACCGCTACGTCAAGGGTGGCGGCGCGGCCACGCCGGCCGGCGTGGGAGCGGTGTCATGACGCTGACCGACGCGGCCGTGCGCCCGGGGTCCGGACCCCGGCTCGTCGGCGGGTTCGACGTCGAGCAGGTCCGCCGGGACTTCCCCGTCCTGGCCCGCACGGTGCACGGCGACCGGCCGCTGGTCTACCTCGACAGCGCCGCCACCTCGCAGAAGCCGCTGGCGGTGCTCGACGCCGAGCGGACCTACTACGAGCTGCACAACGCCAACGTGCACCGCGGCATCCACGTGCTGGCCGAGGAGGCCACCGGGCTGTACGAGGCCTCCCGGGACAAGGTCGCCGCCTTCATCGGGGCGGGCGACCGCCGGGAGGTGGTGTTCACCAAGAACTCCTCGGAGGCGCTGAACCTCGTCGCCTACGCGATGAGCAACGCCGGGGCCGCCGGCGCCGAGGCGGAGCGGTTCCGGGTCGGCCCGGGTGACGAGATCGTCGTCACCGAGATGGAGCATCACTCCAATCTCGTGCCGTGGCAGATGCTGGCCCGGCGCACCGGGGCGACGCTGCGCTGGATCGGGCTGACCGACGACGGCCGGCTCGACCTGAGCAACCTCGATTCGATCATCACCGAGCGGGCGAAGGTCGTCGCCTTCGTCCACCAGTCGAACATTCTCGGCACGATCAACCCGGTCGCGCAGGTGGTGGCGCGGGCCCGCGAGGTCGGCGCGCTGACCGTGCTCGACGGCTCCCAGTCGGTACCGCACAACCCGGTCGACGTCACCGAGCTCGGGGTGGACTTCCTGGCCTTCACCGGGCACAAGATGTGCGCGCCCACCGGGGTCGGGGTGCTCTGGGGACGCTACGAGCTGCTTGGGGTCATGCCGCCCTTCCTCGGCGGCGGCGAGATGATCGAGCTTGTCACCATGGAGGGCTCGACCTACGCGGCGCCGCCGCACCGGTTCGAGGCCGGCACCCCGATGATTGCCCAGGTGGTCGGGCTCGGCGCGGCCGTCGACTACCTGACCGCGCTCGGCATGCCGGCCGTCGCCGAGCACGAGCACGCGGTGACGGCCTACGCGCTGGACGCCTTCGCCGAGGTGCCGGGGTTGCGGATCATCGGTCCGCCGGCGGCGGACGCCCGCGGCGGGGCGATCTCCTTTGTGCTGCACGAGGACGACGGCCGGCCGATCCATCCCCACGACGTCGGACAGATCCTCGACGAGCGCGGCATTGCCGTGCGGGTCGGGCACCACTGCGCCCGGCCGGTCTGCCTGCGGTTCGGGGTACCTGCGACGACCCGCGCGTCGTTCCACCTCTACACGACGACCGGCGAGGTCGACGCCCTGGTGGAAGGACTGCACGGGGTCCGGAGGTTCTTTCTGAGGTGAAACTCGACTCCATGTACCAGGAGATCATCCTGGACCACTACCGCAACCCGCTCCACCGGGGGCTGCGGGATCCCTTCGACGCCGAAGTGCACCACGTCAACCCGACCTGCGGCGACGAGGTGACCCTGCGGGTGAAGGTCTCGGACGGGGTCGTCGAGGACGTCTCCTACGAGAGCGAGGGCTGTTCGATCAGTCAGGCGTCGGCGAGCGTCATGAGCGACCTCGTGATCGGCAAGTCGGTCGACGCGGCGCTGAAGCTCGAACGCGAGTTCCTGGCGCTGATGCAGTCGCGGGGCACCATCGAGGGTGACGAGGACGTGCTGGAGGACGCCGTGGCGTTCGCCGGCGTCTCCAAGTACCCCGCCCGGGTGAAATGTGCCCTGCTGTCCTGGATGGCGTGGAAGGACGCGACCGCTAAGGCGATGGATCCGAGTGTCGCCGTCGCCGGCGCATCCACCTCTGTCGCGTACCCCCGCGTCGCCCCCCTCGACGTACCCGAGCAGGAGAAGCCATGAGCGAGACGGTGACCGAGACGCGCTCGGCCGCGACGGGAGAAACCGCCGAGGCGGCGGATCAGCCCGCCGGGGTCCCGAAGCCGGTGCTGGACCCGGACCCGACGGGACCGGACGCCCCGCCGGAGCTCGCCAGCTTCGAGGACATCGAGGAGGCGATGCGCGACGTCGTCGACCCGGAACTCGGCATCAACGTCGTCGACCTCGGCCTCGTCTACGGCATCCACGTCGCCGACGACAACACCGTCACCCTCGACATGACGCTGACCTCGGCGGCCTGCCCGCTCACCGACGTCATCGAGGACCAGACCCGCTCCGCCCTGGTCGACGGCCCGGACGGGCTGGCCGCGGACGTGACCATCAACTGGGTCTGGATGCCGCCGTGGGGGCCGGACAAGATCACCGACGACGGTCGCGAGCAGCTGCGCGCGCTCGGCTTCAACGTCTGACGTCCCCCCGGCCCACTGGATGAACAACCGGTGGGGTTCGCGCAACGTACGGCTGGCTACCCAGCAACCACCGCTCACTCCGCCCGTATCCGCCCGCCAGGCTTGTAGGGTCGGAACCAGGCGATCGGCGTCGTCATCGGCCCATTTCGGCGGGCTTCCCGCCTCGTGGCGTGGTGTCCGGCCCCGCCGGTCGTTCGGAGATCGAGCCGGAAGACGGGAGCCTGTCTGTGCCGAGCCCGCGGGTCCTCGGTCTGGTGCTGGCCGGGGGTGCCGGACGGCGGCTGGCGCCGCTGACCGCGGACCGGGCGAAGCCCGCCGTCCCCTTTGGCGGGCTGTACCGCCTGATCGACTTCGTGCTGTCCAACCTGGTGAACGCGGGCTACCTGCGCATCGCGGTCCTGACCCAGTACAAGAGCCACAGTCTCGACCGGCACATCACGACGACATGGCGGATGAGCAACCTGCTCGGCAACTACGTCACGCCGGTGCCGGCGCAGCAGCGGCTGGGGCCGCGATGGTTCGCCGGCAGCGCCGACGCCATCCACCAGTCGCTGAACCTCGTCTACGACGACGCCCCGGACATCGTCGTGGTCTTCGGCGCGGACCATGTGTACCGGATGGACCCGCGGCAGATGGTCGCCCAGCATCTCGACAGCGGAGCCGGCGTCACCGTCGCCGGGCTGCGGGTGCCGAGATCCGAGGGCAGGGCGTTCGGGGTCATCCAGACGGCGCCCGACGGCCGCACGATCGAGGCGTTCCTGGAGAAGCCCGCCGATCCGCCGGGTCTGCCGGGTAGCCCCGAGGAGACGTTCGCCTCGATGGGTAACTACGTCTTCTCGACGGACGTGCTGATCGACGCCCTGCGCAAGGACGCCGCGGACGAGGACAGCGTCCACGACATGGGCGGGAACATCATCCCGATGCTCGTGGCCCAGCGGGCGGCGGCGGTGTACGACTTCGCCGGCAACGTCGTCCCGGGCACGACGGTGCGTGACCGCGGCTACTGGCGCGACGTCGGCACCGTCGACTCGTACTTCGAGGCGCAGATGGATCTGTGTGCGCTCGACCCGGTGTTCAACCTCTACAACCGGGAGTGGCCGATCCTCACCAGCATCCCMTCGCTGCCACCGGCGAAGTTCGTGCACGACGGCCTGCAGCGCACCGGCACGGCCGTGAACAGCATCGTCAGCAATGGAGTCATCATCTCCGGGGGCACGGTGCGCTCGTCGGTGCTGTCCCCGGGAGTGCGGGTGAGCTCCTGGGCCGAGGTCGACCACACGGTGCTCATGGACAACGTGCTCGTCGGCCGGGGGGCCGTCGTCCGCGACGCCATCCTGGACAAGAACGTGCACGTGCCGGCGGGCGCCCAGGTCGGGGTGGACAAGGACCGGGACCGCGCCCGCGGCTACACCGTGAGCGAGCAGGGCATCACCGTCGTCGGCAAGGGCGTCACGATCGCCGACTGAACCGGCCGCCATCCGCCCCATCCGCCCGCACCCGCCCCGCTCCTCGCCTCCACCGCCCGCACCCGTCCCGTTTGCACCCGTCCCGTCACGGCACCGTTGGGAGAGACCGCACATGCGCGTCGCCATGCTCACCCGGGAGTACCCCCCGGACGTCTACGGCGGGGCGGGTGTGCACGTCGAGTACCTGAGCCGGGAGCTCGCCCGGCTTGTCGACCTCACCGTCCACCGCGAGGGGCCGGCGCCGGGCGGCGGGTCGGCGGGCGGCGGGCCCGCGGGTGCGGCGCCGTCGACCGGCGCCGTCGACCGACCGGTGGTCGAGAGGGCGGGTGCCCCGGGGGTCGCCGCGGTCGCGGCGCACCGGGGCTGGGCTGCGCTCGCCGACGCGAACGACGCGCTGCGGACCGTGTCGATGGACCTGTCCATGGCCGCCGCGGCGGTCGGCGCGGACGTGATCCACTCGCACACCTGGTACGCGAATCTCGGTGGCCATCTCGCCGCGCTGCTCGGCGGCGTCCCGCACGTGATGACCTCGCACTCGCTGGAGCCCCGGCGTCCCTGGAAGGCCGAGCAGCTGGGCGGGGGCTACCGGGTGTCGTCCTGGTGCGAGCGGGTCGCGATCGAGTCGGCGGCCGCCGTGGTCGCGGTCAGCGCGGGCATGCGCGTGGAYATCCTCGATGCCTACCCGGCGGTCGATCCGGCCCGTGTGYACGTCATCCGCAATGGCATCGACACCGACGAGTACCGTCCGGACACCGCGACCGACGTGCTGGAACGTCACGGGGTGGATCCGGCCCGGCCGACGGTGATCTTCGTGGGGCGGATTACCCGGCAGAAGGGGCTGCCGGTGCTGCTGCGGGCGGCTGCGGCGATCGACCCCCGGGCGCAGCTCGTGCTCTGTGCCGGGGCCCCGGACACCCCTGCGCTGCTCACGGAGATCACCGACCTGGTCGAGGGCCTGCGCGCAGGCCGCGACGGCGTGGTCTGGCTGCCCGGGATGCTGACGAAGCCGGAGGTGATCCAGCTGCTCAGCCATGCCACCGTGTTCGTCTGCCCGTCGGTCTACGAGCCGCTCGGCATCGTCAACCTGGAGGCGATGGCGTGCGGCACCGCGGTCGTCGCCTCCCGGGTCGGTGGCATTCCCGAGGTCGTCGACGACGGCGTCACCGGTCTGCTGGTGCCGCCCGGCGACCCCGGCGCGCTGGCCGGGGCCGTCAACGAGGTGCTCGCGGACCCGGTCCGGGCGGCCGCGATGGGCCATGCGGGCCGGGACCGGGCCGTCACCGAGTTCGGCTGGGCGGCGATCGCCGAGCGCACCGCGCGGCTGTACGCATCGCTGACCGGCGGCTGACGCCTCAGCTCGGCTGGAGCCGTCAGCTCGTCCAGGCCGTTTCGGAGACCGGGGAGCGACCGAGCAGCGGACGCCACCAGGCTTCGTTCTCCTTGTACCAGGCGATGGTCGACCGCATGCCCTCGGCGAAGTCGATCAACGGCGTCCAGCCCAGCTCGGTCCGCAGCTTGGTGGAGTCCAGCAGGTAGCGGCGGTCGTGCGAGGGGCGGTCGGGCACGATCGTCTTCAACGACGCGGGCAGACCGAGCTCGGCGAGCACCGTGTCGGCGATCGTCTCGATGTCCGCCTCGACGCCGGATCCGACGTGGTAGGTCTCGCCGAGCCGCCCACGGTCCAGAACCGCGTCGATCGCCCGGCAGTGGTCCATCACGTGCAGCCACTCGCGCCGGTTCGTGGTGGAGGCGTACATCGGGAGCGACTCGCCCTGCAGCGCCCGGGTTACGAACAGGGGGATGACCTTCTCCGGGAACTGGTAGGGACCGTAGTTGTTCGAGCAGTTGGTGATCGTCACGGGGAGGTTGTAGGTGAAGCCGTAGGCGCGTACGGCGTGGTCCCCGCCGGCCTTCGCCGCGTTGTAGGGCGTGCGGGGGAGGTAGGGGGAGTCCTCGGTGAAGGCACCGGGGTCGTTGAGGTCCATGTCGCCGTAGACCTCGCAGGTGGAGATCTGGTGGAAGYGGGCCACCCCGACCGTGCGTGCCGCCTCGAGCAGGGTCTGGGTACCCATCACGTTCGTCGCGAAGAACTCGCCGGGGCGGATGATCGCCAGGCTGTTGTGCGACTCGGCGGCGAAGTTCACCACCACGTCCACGGAGTGCTCCCGCAGCACCGACTCGACGAGCTCCTGGTCACGGATGTCGCCGTGGACGAACGTGACGCGGTCCGCGACGTCGGCGAGGTTCTCCCGGCAGCCGGCGTAGGTCAGGGCGTCGAGCGCCACGACCGCGTCCTCCGGATGCCGCGTCCGCCAGTAGCGGACGAAGTTCGATCCGATGAACCCGGYGGCTCCGGTCACGAGGAGCGTCGACATGGTGTGYCTTTCGATCGGTGCGCCTGCGCGGCGACGCATGCGGCTGGGCGGTGGACGGACGTCGCCCATGTTCTCGTGGCGGGCGGGCAGCGGCYTGGCCGGCGCGCGGCCACCCGGACGACGGCGGGTGACCGTGGGCGCACGGGGCACCTTACGCTCTGGCGCGTGGCGGACCTGTTCGAGGGCTATCCGGCGGCCACGGCGCCCGATGGCTTCCGTACTCTTGAGGTCATGAGCATCGTCGTATCGTGATCGTCGCGCGCCCGACCGTGCCGTCCCTGGTGGGCACGGTGCGCGGTCTACCCCGTGCCCGACCTACCCCGTGCCCGACCTCGGTCGTCCCGGTTCGCCGTGCTCTGGTGGGGTCCCCGCCGTTGYCCGTGTCAACCCGACGTCGCCGGTGTAACGCTCTGACGCTCGCCCGGCGTTGTCTGGAAGCCCGAAAGAGGCCCTACCTCGATGATCATTGTGTCCGAGCTCGAACTGCGTGCCGGAGCCCGCACTCTGATCGAGCCCGTATCCTTCCGGGTGCAGCCGAACGACCGGATCGGTCTCGTCGGGCGCAACGGGGCCGGCAAGACAACGTTGCTGAAGGTGCTTGCCCGGGAGGGGCTGCCGTTCGCCGGCACCGTCGACATCCGGGGTGAGATGGGTTACCTCCCCCAGGACCCGCGTACCGGCGATCTGGCCGACACCKCCCGTGATCGGGTGCTGTCGGCGCGCGGTCTCGACGTTCTCCTGCGCGAGATGGAGAAGCTGCAGCTGGAGATGGCCGAGCTGGTCGACGCCACGGCGCGGGACGCGGCGATCCGCCGCTACGGCAGCCTGGAGGAGCGATTCGGGACGCTCGGCGGTTATGCCGCCGAGGCGGAGGCTGCCCGGATCTGCTCGTCGCTGGGCCTGGCCGATCGGGTGCTCGCCCAGCCCATCGGCACCCTGTCCGGTGGGCAGCGGCGGCGGGTCGAACTCGCCCGCATCCTGTTCGCCGGGTCCGGCAACGCCGACGCGACCCTGCTGCTCGACGAGCCGACGAACCACCTCGACGCCGACTCGATCGGGTGGCTGCGGGACTTCCTGCGCGCCMACACGGGCGGCCTGATCGTGGTGAGCCACGACGTCGACCTGCTCGACAAGTGCGTGAACAAGGTCTTCCACCTCGACGCCAACCGGGCCACCCTCGACGTCTACAACGTGAACTGGAAGACCTACCTCAACCAGCGCGAGCTGGACGAGCGCCGCCGTCGCCGGGAACGCGCCAATGCCGAGAAGAAGATCGACTCGCTGAAGGCGCAGGCCGACAAGATGCGCGCCAAGGCGACCAAGGCGCGGGCCGCCCATCAGATGGACCGGCGGGCCGAGCGGCTCGCGGCCGGGCTCGCCGAGGCGCGCGTCGCGGACCGGGTGGCCAAGCTGCGCTTCCCGGACCCGGCTCCGTGCGGCCGCACGCCGCTGACCGCCACCGGACTGTCGAAGTCCTACGGCTCGCTGGAGGTGTTCACCGGTGTGGACCTCGCGATCGACCGCGGCTCGCGGGTCGTGGTCCTCGGGCTGAACGGTGCCGGCAAGACCACGCTGCTGCGCATCCTGGCGGGCCAGGAGGCACCCGACGTCGGCCAGGTGCATCCCGGTCACGGTCTACGTCTCGGGTACTACGCGCAGGAACACGAGACGCTGGACACCAGCCGCTCGGTGCTGGACAACATGCGGGYCGCCGCGCCGGGGACGTCGGACGTGGAGCTGCGTCGCATCCTGGGCGCGTTCCTGTTCAGCGGAGACAGCGTGGAGCAGCGCGCCGAGACCCTGTCCGGCGGCGAGAAGACCCGCCTCGCGCTCGCCGGACTGGTCTGCAGCTCCGCCAACGTCCTMCTGCTCGATGAGCCGACGAACAACCTCGACCCCGCCTCGCGCGACGAGGTGCTTGCCGCGCTCGCCACGTACCGGGGCTCGGTCGTCCTAGTCACCCACGACCCGGGGGCCGTCGAGGCACTCGACCCGCAGAAGGTCCTGATGCTGCCGGACGGGGTCGAGGACAACTGGTCACCCGATCTGGCCGAGCTCATCACCCTGGCCTGAGCAGGGACCCTGCGCCGGGAACCGAACGGAGAACCTTTGTGAGTACGCAGGGCGGCACCAAGGCGGTAATGGCGGCACTGGCCGCCAATCTGGGTATCGCGCTGGCGAAGTTCGTCGCGTTCCTGGTCACTCAGTCGTCGTCGATGTTGGCCGAGTCCATCCACTCGGTGGCCGACTCCGGCAACCAGGGCCTGCTCCTGCTCGGCCAGAAACGTTCCGTCCAGCCGCCGGACGAGGAGCATCCCTTCGGGTACGGGCGGGCGCGTTACATCGCCGGCTTCCTGGTCGGGATCGTGTTGTTCAGCCTCGGCGGGCTGTTCTCGGTGTATGAGGGCGTCGAGAAGCTGCGCCATCCGCATGAGCTGGAGAGCGGGCTGGTCGCGGTCGTCGTCCTGCTGATCGCGGTGCTGCTGGAGTCCTACTCCTTCGCGACCGCCATGCGCGAGTCGAAGAAGACGAAGGGCGACCGGTCCTGGTGGCGGTTTATTCGGGAGGCGCGGGCCCCGGAACTGCCCATCGTCCTGCTGGAGGACCTGGCAGCCGAGCTGGGGCTGATCTTCGCGTTGCTCGGGGTCGGACTGACGCTGGCACTAGACGACCCGATCTGGGACGGCGCGGGAACGCTGGCCATCGGCGTGCTCCTGCTGATCGTGGCCGTCATCGTGGCGACCGAGGCGTACGGCATGCTGGTGGGCGAGGCCGCAGCCCCGGCAATGGTCGCCACCATCCGCCGCACGCTCGCCGCCGCCCCGGGCGTCGCCACGGTCATCCACCTGCGCACGCTGCACCTCGGGCCGGACGAGCTGCTCGTCGCCGCCAAGATCGGTATCGGGGCGGAACTGGCGATGCCCGAGGTGGCCGCCACCATCAACGGCGCGGAGGCGGCGCTGCGGGCCGCGGTGGCGGTTCCGCTGCGCATCTTCCTCGAGCCCGACATCCTCCGCGACGAGCCGGGTCGACGACGGGATCCGTCAGCCGGTGCCGCCGGCGAGGCAGAGCCGCAGCGCGAGCGCGCTCAGGGCGCCGAGGGACATCAGTACCACCGGCAGGTTTCCCGCCCGTAGCTTGTCCCCAGGCAGTTCCGGTCGGGGACGGGGCGCCACCGCGGCCACCAGCAACCAGGGGAAAACCGGCAGCCAGGACTCTTCGACGTCGCCCTCGGCCAGTCCGAGGACCGTCGCGAACAGCATCGTCGCGCCGGCCCCCACCAGCAGCGGCCAGCCCGGGGTCAGCCGCAGGCGGCGCGCCGCCCGGACGAGAACCGGCCCGCCGACGAGGACGACCACGGTCAGATCCACGGCGATCCAGGCCAGCGTGCCGGCGAGCCCCGGCCGTGGCGCGCTCGCCAGGGCCAGCCCGTCGGGCCAGGAGAAACCCCACGCGTAGAAGAGCCACAGCGGCAGGAGCGCGCCCAGGCCGGTCATGACGTTGAGGATCGGGCGACGGCGGACGAAGTAGGCCGCCGCGACCGCCACGCCAAGCCAGACCGAGGCGTAGCCGAACAGCCCCGCGAGGCCGAGCAGCAGCCCGCTTGCCAGCGCCCACCACATCGAGCGCCGACCCGGTTCGCATCCGACCACCCCCACCGCGACGGCCAGGGTGGCCAGGGTAGCCGTGACGGCGTCCGGGGACGCCGCCATCCATCCGTTCCACGGGGCCAGGACGAGGACGGGGACCAGGCGCCGGGCGGCCGTCTCATGGCACAACGAGCGCACCGCGATCGAGACGGCGGGGACGACCAGCGTGCCCAGGGCGGTGAACAGCATCCCGATCGCGACCGCGCCGTGCATCCCCACCCTGGTGAGCACCCAGACGGTCAGGACGGGGCCCGGAGGATGGGTCGGCAGGACGGCCGTAGTCCCCGCGGCGGCGTGCGTGGTGGTCGCGGTGTAGGAGGCGAGGAAGCCGAGCGGATCGTCACCGACGGCTTTTGCCGCCGCCAGGAGATCCGCCGGGATGCGAAGATCCGCCGTGATCTCCCCGGGTGCGACCAGCGCGAGCGTGYCGCTCCACGCCAGCGATCCGACGTAGCCCAGGACGAGCAGGACGGTCCAGGGCAGCCTGTTCGTCGGGCCGGTCGCCATGGCCGGGGTGTTCGGGGTGTTCGGGGTGTTCGGGATGGCCGGGGTGTTCGGGGTGTTCGGGGTGGCCGCCGGGGGGATGGTCGAGGCCCACCAGGCGGTGAGGGCAATCACGACCACGGCGATCGCGAGCGGGACCAGGACGAGGGAATCGAGACGGGGAGCCCATCCGCCGCGCAGCGGCGGGTCACCGATGCCCAGATCAAGGTCGCCGGTGGAGACGAGGAACATGCCGATGAGACCGCAGGCCACCAGGATGAGCCACAGCGCCGCCTCGCTGGCCTCGGTATGCCCGGCGGACCCAGCCCAGGGCCGGGACAGGCCGCCACGCGGTCCGGGCGACCGGCTGGAGGCGGCGACAGCGGTCGGGTCGGAGGCGCCGTCCGTCGCGCTCACCGGTCCGTACCGAGGCAGGCCGCGTAGCTGGGCACCTTCGGTGCCGACCCGGAGATCATTACGTCACCGACCACCACTGCRCGGTAACGAGTCCGGTTCGCTCCCAGCGCCGCAGTTGCTCCCGAGCCGGATGCCGGAGGTGCCGGCGGGGGTGCGACGAGCCGTMCGCGGTCTCGCCGGATCGGGCCTTGGCACGGGAGCGGGCCCGGCCCCGACGAGGTGGACAACCGGTGTCGGATGTGAGGAATCAGTCGAATCGATCGGCCGCGTTCGCGGTCCGTCGGCTCGCTCTGTACAGTGATCGACTGATGGTCGTACCTGCAGCGTTGCATCGAGAGAAGATCTTGATCGCGAAGATGACGATGTTCGTGGCGACGCGCCGATGCTGTTGTCGGGCCGCGTACCGGGGATTGGGGACACTGGTCTCGGTAGCACTGTCGGCCATGCGCGCCTGCTGTGYCAGCGGGTGGGTGCGACCCGTGCCATCGCTGGTGACCGCCGGCATGGAGGAAGGAACGCGAGGGCACGGTCATRCACCGGCGTCGCGTGTGATGGATCACATCTGCTTCGAGTGGCGCGTTTACTCAAGCTGAGTGAAGATCGGTTCGCAGATCATCRAACACGGAGGGGGCCACGTTGGCCGAGCTCAGGAAAGGAACCCGGATCACCGGCGCCGAGCGGGACAAGCTTGCCGCCGAACTTCGGAAGAAGTACGAAGGTGGGCAGAGCATCCGCCTGCTCGCCGAGTCCTCTGGTCGTTCGTACGGGTTCGTCCACCGGATCCTCTCGGAGTCCGGTACGACCCTGCGCGGCCGGGGTGGTGCGACCCGGGGCACCAAGAAGAAAAGCGCCTGAATCATGGCGGTCCCCGCCGCCGCTGTAGCGGCGGCGGCGGCCGGGCTGCGCGTGCGGGTCGCCGGGCCTCTCGTCACGATCGGGATGACGGACCTCGGTGATACCGGCGGGGCCGGTTCGTTCCCGGCTCTCGCGTCGGCGCTGGTCGGCGAACTGCGTCGGTTGACCGGTGAGGTCCGGGTCCTGGTTGTCCGGATAGGTCATTGCCCCCCGCCTGCCGCTGACCTCACCGACCCCGCACCCCGGGTGGGCGAGGGAGGACCTGCGTCCGCCGAGGGGCGGCTGTCCCCGGCCGCGGGCTATCGCGCGTGGCGCGACGCGATGGGGCGGGTCTCCGACCGGTCCGACCTGATCAGTGTGGCCGTCGTGGACACGACGGTCGGCGACCTCGGTCTCGCGGTGACGGTCGCCTGTGACCTGCGGGTCCTCGCCGCGGATGCGCGCTTCCGGCTGACCTGGGCGCGTGACGGCTTCCTGCCCGCGGCCGGTGCCATGGGTCGGCTGGTCGAGCTCCTCGGATACGCGAATGCCCTGGACCTCTGCCTGACCGGCCGCGAGCTCGCCGCCGACGAAGCGGCCAGGATCGGGCTGGCCCAGCGGGTCCTGCCGCGTGAGCTGCTGGACGAGCAGGTCGGCGTGCTGGTCGCGGCGCTCCTCGCGGTTCCCCGCGACATCGCGGCCGAGGTGAAGGCGCTGATGCGCGGCGCGCGGCGTTCCCGTCCCGCCACCCGCTCCGGCCGTCTCAACGAGCGGGCCGAGGACGAGGCCTGGGAACGCGTCGTCATCGCCCGCTCCGCTGCCGGTGACGACMCCGCGGCGGGGTGAGCGGCAGCCAGCACACCCGACGAGCCGCATCCGCTGCGGGAATGCCCGTCCGCAATTCCTGCTTACCTCGTTACACACTAAACACCGCCGCCAGGGAGGGCTGATGCGACCGGGAACGGACGGTTGGTCCACGATGCGTACCTTCCAACAGGACCGTTCGGTCACCCGGACCTCGCTGCGGCCTGGCACCCTGCGCAGGATCGTCGCCTTCGCCCGCCCCCATCGGCGGCAGCTCGCCTACTTTCTCGCGCTCATCGTGCTCAGCTCGGCTGTCGGTGCGGTTGTTCCGATGATCTTCAAGACGATCATCGACGACGGCATCGTGCGCCACCGGGTGGGGTTCGTGCAGGCGCTCGCCGCGGTCGTCGCGGGCCTGGCGTTCCTGGACGCCGGTCTGTCGCTCGCGCAGCGCTGGTTCTCGGCCCGGATCGGCGAGGGTCTGATCTACGAGATGCGCAGCCAGGTGTTCCGGCACGTGCAGTGCCAGCCGCTCGCCTTCTTCACCCGGACCCAGACCGGGGCGCTCATCAGCCGGTTGAACAACGACGTGCTCGGCGCGCAGTCGGCGTTCACCAACACGCTGTCGTCGGTGCTGTCGAATATCCTGTCCGCCGGATTCGTGCTCGCCGCGATGCTGGTGCTGTCCTGGCGGATCACGCTCGTGTCGCTCGTGTTGCTGCCGGTATTTATTATTCCGGCCCGCTTGTTGGCGCCCCGCCTGGCCAGGCTGACCCGGGAGAGCTACGGGTTGAACGCCGAGATGAACACGACGATGACGGAACGATTCAACGTGTCCGGAGCGATGCTCGCGCAACTGTATGGTTCGGCGGAACGGGAGGACGAGAACTTCCGTGTTCGGGCCGGGCGGGTGCGTGACATCGGGGTGACCCAGGCCATGTACGGCCGCATATTCTTCGTCTCGCTCACCCTGGTCGCCTCGCTCGCGACCGCGATCGTCTACGGGATAGGCGGTCGGTTCGCTGCCCAGGGCAGCTTGGAGGTCGGTACCCTGGTCGCGCTCACGGCCTACCTCGGGCGGCTCTACGGGCCGCTCACTCAGCTCTCCAACGTGCACGTCGACGTCATGACGGCGCTGGTGTCCTTCGAGCGGGTCTTCGAGGTGCTCGATTTGGAGCCGGCGATCGCCGACCGGCCGGGCGCTGTCGATCTGCCGGCAGGCGCGGCGACCATCGAGTTCGATCATGTCGGTTTCCGTTATCCGGCCGCCGACGAGGTCTCCCTGGCGTCGCTGGAGTCGGTCGCCGTACTCGACCCGCGGGTGCCCACGCCGGTGCTGCACGATGTCACCTTCCGGGTCGAGCCGGGGCAGGTGATCGCGTTGGTCGGCCCGTCCGGAGCGGGCAAGACGACGATCAGCCARCTCGTTCCGCGCATGTACGACGTGCGGTCGGGGTCGGTACGCATCGGCGGGCACGACGTCCGCGATCTCACCCTTCGGTCCCTGCGGTCCGCCGTCGGTGTGGTCACCCAGGACGCGCATCTGTTCCACGACACCATCCGCGCGAACCTGGCCTTCGCCCGGGCGGACGCCTCGGACGAGCAGATGTGGACCGCTCTGGACGCGGCGCGGATCGGGCCGCTCGTGCGCTCCCTGCCGGACGGCCTGGACACGGTCGTCGGTGACCGGGGCTACCGCCTGTCCGGCGGGGAGAAGCAGCGGCTGGCCATCGCCCGGCTGCTGCTGCGCGAACCGGGCATCGTCGTGCTGGACGAGGCCACCGCGCACCTCGACAGCGAGTCCGAGGCCGGCGTGCAGCAGGCGCTGACCGCCGCGCTGGTGGGACGGACATCCCTGGTCATCGCGCACCGGCTGTCCAYGGTGCGCGACGCCGACCGCATTCTGGTGGTCGACGACGGGCGGATCGTGCAGAGCGGGACCCATGAGGAGCTGCTGGCCCGCGGCGGGCTCTATGCCGAGTTGTACCGGACCCAGTTCGCCCCGGTCACGCCCGTCGGTGCTGATGCGGGGTGGGCCGAAGGGGCCAGTGCCCCACCGGTCGGGGTCTGACTCCTGGGCCACATCCGGGCGCGCCACGTTCGGGCGGCCGGCGTCGCGCCGACCCGACAGGTGGGCGGCGACCGGCCGTGGTCCGCGGCCGGTCGCCGCCCACGGCCGCCCGTCGTGGCGACACTAAGATCCGGGCTCGGCCGAACGAAGCGCTGCGGCCGTGGGGGAGCTCTCGCCGGCCGCGCTGCCGGCGTGCACCTCCGAGGCGACGACGCTGGTCTCGGCGGGAGCCATGACGTCGGCGACGGCGATGTCGATGTCGCCGGACGGCTGGCGGTGGATGGCGGGATTTTGTTTCATATCGGCTCCGGGGGGACTCGATCGTGCCCTACCGACTTCCGCATCCGAGGAAGCGGATCCCAGGAACGTCCGGCGCCCTTGCCGTCTTTCCCGTATCACGCGCGTCAACCGACAGGGGTGTGGCGCGGACGATATGAACGGTACGCCGCCGTGCGACCACGTGCAGCATATAACGGATACGCCTGATCTGACTACTTCTCGGGCCGCCGCGCGCGCCTCCCGGTGGCCCCCGTGTGCAATGACCGACGATCAGTACTTAGGCTCTGGGTGTGCCCCGTAGAGCCAAGATTGTTTGTACCCTCGGCCCCGCGACCAGCTCGCCAGAGAAGGTCCGGGCCCTCGTCGACGCGGGAATGGACATTGCCCGACTAAACTTCTCCCACGGAACACACGAACAGCATGCCGTCACTTACGCGCGGGTGCGCGAGGCCGCGGAGGCGGCCGGCCGCAGCGTCGGCACGCTCGCCGACCTCCAGGGACCGAAAATCCGGCTGGGGAACTTCGCCGACGGCGGGGTCACCCTGCTGCCCGGTCAGCGGTTCACCGTCACGATCCGCGATGTTCCCGGCGATCAGCATCAGGTCGGCACGACCTACCCGGGCCTGCCGGGCGACGTCGCGGCCGGGGATCGCGTCCTGGTCGACGACGGCCGCCTGGTCCTGCAGATCGACGGGGTGACTGACACCGACGTCCACACCACGGTCGTTGTCGGCGGGCCGGTGAGCGACCACAAGGGGATGAACATTCCCAACGCCGCGCTCACCGTCCCGGCGCTCACCGAGAAGGACGCCGCTGACCTGCGGTTCGCTCTCAACCTCGGGGTGGACATGGTCGCACTGTCCTTCGTCCGGAGCGCCGTGGACGCCGCGGCGGTGCATGCGATCATGGATGAGGTGGGGATCCGGGTTCCGGTCCACGCCAAGATCGAGAAGCCGCAGGYGGTCGCCGAACTCGACGAGATCATCGAGGCGTTCGACGGTCTGATGATCGCCCGTGGCGATCTCGGGGTCGAGYTGCCGCTCGAGGACGTGCCGCTCGTGCAGAAGCGCGCCGTCRGCCAGGCCCGGGAGCGGGCCAAGCCGGTGATCGTCGCGACCCAGGTGCTCGAGTCCATGGTCAGCGCGCCGCGGCCGACCCGTGCCGAGGCCAGTGACTGCGCCAACGCCGTCCTGGACGGCGCTGACGCGATCATGCTGTCGGCGGAGACGAGCGTCGGTGCCTACCCCATCGAGGCCACGGCCACCATGGCGCGCATCATCGAGACCGCCGAGGCCGACCTCGGCCGGATACCGCCCCTGCGGACCGAACCGCGCACGCTCGGTGGGGCACTCGCCCAGGCCGCCGCGTCGGTAGGAGCCGCGGTCGGCGCCCGTTACCTCGTGGCCCACACCCTCAGTGGTGACACGGCCCGGCGACTCGCCCGGTACCGTACCGAGGTCCCGGTGCTGGCCTTCACGCCGATTCCGGCTGTCCGCAACCAGATGGCGCTCTTCTGGGGCGTGGAAACCTTCCTCGTGCCGTTCGCGGACAGCACGGACGAGATGGTCCGCCAGGTCGACAGCGCCCTCTTCCATATTGGCCGATGCAAGCCGGGTGAACTGRTGGTCGTCGTCGCCGGGACGCCGCCGGGCGTGGCCGGCATGACCAACATGATGCGGGTCCATCGCATCGGGGAGGCCATCTGACCCCACCGTCTGAACCGACCCCACCGTCTGGTGTCAGCGTCGCATCCCTGATCTTTGATCCCTGACCGAGAACTGGCATACCTCGAGCACCCCGAGCCGCGCCGACGCCGAGTCCGCCGGTCACCGGCGGCCCGCCGGCGCGGCCCCCCGTTGTGCCGTTGCCGTTCTGGCACATGTCAGGCGTGGACCGATGACTGTCATGATGAGGCCCAGCTGGGCCTAGGCGGACAAGCTGGGGGCGTGGTACGGCCCGGGGCCCGGCCGCCTCCGGTCCGTACCGGTCCGTACCGGGTCGGCCGGCGGCCTGTTGCACACGGTGTATGTCAGGAAGTGGTGGGATGGCCGAGCAGGGAAGTGGGACGGACGGTCAGGCGTCCGACGCCCGGTCGACGAACGGCGACGCCGCGGCCAATCCCGAAACCGGAGTACCCCGGACCGGGCAGAGCGGTGGGACCACGGAGAAGACCGCACCGCGCCCGGGGGCCGGGAGGAACGCGGCCGCCACGTCCGCCCGTGCGCCGAATCCGACCTCCTCCCAGAGCGGACGAGCAGCGAGCGCGAGTTCGGCCGATGCGGATCCGGCCGGCCGGAGCGGTGCGGAGCGGGCCGGAAGCCCGCAGGGCACGACAAAGACAGAGAATCCCGGAAAGCCGGGAAACTTCGGAAAGCCGGGAAACCCCGGGAGCGCGGGGAGCGCGGTTGCCGCCCCGCGGCAGGGTACCGGCCGTATCCCGCCGACGTCGGTTCCACCCTTGGGAGGAGCTTCACCGGCGCGGTCCGTGGGCGGCGGGCAGCGGTCGGTGCCGCCGGCTCCCGCCCGGCCAGCCGCGGCGGACACCCCGGAATCATCGAAGCGGTCGACGCCACCGAAGACCGACACACCCGGCCAGCCTGCTTCCGGCCAGGGGCGCGGCGCCGTCCGACGGCCCCCGGCTTCGTGGCCCGGGCCGCCCGTCTCACCCCCGCCCACCCCGGCGGCGGCGCCACCGGCCGCGAGCCGTTCGGGTAGTCCCGCGGCACCGCCTCCCCCGAGTCGCGCGGGGAATCCGGTCAGTTCGGCCGGAAGCGCGCGTTCGACGCCCGGCCGTACGAGTGCCTCCCCACCGCCGGTCCCCGCGCCGCTGCCGGCACCGGCGCCGACCCGGGCTCGCCCGCCGGCGCCGTCCGAGCTGTCCGCCAGCCCGTCCCATCCCGCCGGACAGTCCCCGATCCGGGAACGGATCAGCCCGTCGTCGCCCGACGGTCCACTCCCACGTCGCGGGGACGAGGGCGGCCGCGGATCTCGTCCCGACCGGCCGGTACCGCGATCCGGGGCGTCCGGTTCGCCGACGCCGACGCCGACGCCGACGCCGACGCCGACGCCGACGCCGACGCCGACGCCGACGCCGACGCCGACACCGACACCGACACCGACACCGACACCGACACCGACACCGACACCAACGCCGACGCCGACGCCGACACCGACGCCATCCCGACCCGCGTGGTTCGAGCGCGACGTCTCGAGGACCTCCGCCGGTTCCGGTGCCAGGGTGCCACCCGTTCCCGGCGTTGAGGAGGGTCCTCGGCCGCGAGGAGTACCGGCGCCCGTTCCCGTCCGGGATCATCGAGAACCTGGAAGGGATCCCCTGGAGGCCGCGGCCGGGCGTCGGATGGCCGCCCGTACCGACGGGGATGATCATGTGCTCGATCATGATCGTGGTCGTCCACGGGCGTCGCGTTCCACCGACCCGCCGACCATGCAGGTGCGCCGACAGCTCAGGCCCGATCTCGAACCGGATCCGATGCCCTCCGGCACGAGGGACGAGGCGTGGCCCCTACCGGTCTCCGGCGCGGGGCCGGGCGGCGAGCCGGTGACCGATGCCTATCCCTACCCCGACCCGGCCTTTGACCGCCGGCTGCACGCGTATCCCGGGCGGAACCGGGGCGCGGGTGACGACCATGACCTGGAGGGTCAGGAACGGCGTGCGGACCCGGGGCCGCGGCCGGTTGTCCCGCGTCCGCAGGCCTTGCCCGAGGCGCATCGTCCGTCGACGCCGTCCGAACAACCGACGCCGTCCGAACAACCGACGCCGTCCGAACAACCGACGCCGTCCGAACAACCGACGCCGTCCGCTTTCCCGCCGGCCACCGCGCCCCGGCCGGTCGCCGCGCTGATGGTGGTGCTGGCGGCCGTCGGCGCCGGCATCGGTTCCGTCCTGCCGTGGAGCGAGATGTCCAGCGGCGACGAGACACGTACGTTCAGCGGTCTTGTGGTCGGAGACGGGCGCATCGTCGGTGTCCTGGCGGTCACACTCGGTGCCATCGGGGTGGGACGGTTGGTGCGTCGGCCGCTTGCCGGTGCGATCGATGTCGCCCTCGCCCGAATCATCGCAGTTCTGATCGTGATCATCACCGCTCTGGACCGGGTCTACGGGCCGCCGACCMTCGCATCGTTCCGCGCGATTTCCGCGGATGCAATCTCGATCCGTCCACAGGCAGGGATCACGGTGTGCCTCGGCGCCGGCCTCCTCGCCCTGATCGGGGCGATGCTGCTCCAGCCGAGGACGAAGCCCCCTCGAAGATGACCTGTCCGCATCGATCCGGTCTCGGCGGTCGTGCTTCGAAGTCCTTCCGCTGACCCCTTGACGGGGGACAACGGATTCGGTGGATGTGGGTCATGACCGAATCGTCATTGTCCGCGAGGATATTCCTGGTCAAGGAGACACGGGGGAGGCAAGGGGACACAGGGAGGACAGGCCGCCGGGCCAGGGGATGTCCGCCGAGGTGTTCCGTTCCTTGATCGGGCGCGCGCTCTCCCGCTGTGCGGGGGGTGGCGCGAGGGCGCGCGCCGGGTCCACCTCCTCGTGATCACTCTGGTGGCGCGGTCAGGCCGTTCCCTCGGCACCGGGGTTGAGATGACCGTCTTCCACCGCGAGTTTGTAGAGGTCGACCTTGGTGCTCGCGTCCCGCCCGGCCTTGCGGTACTTCGACCGGACCCGATCGATGTACTGCTTCGCCGTTTCCGGGGAGACGTTCATCTTGTGGGCAACCGTCTTCATGGGCATTCCGGTCGCATAGAGACGCAGTGCTTCTACCTCTTTGGGCGACAGATCCGGTTTGTCCGTAGCGTCATCGGTGAGCAGCAGGAATGCCAGCTGCGGCGAGATCCACCCCGTTCCCGCGGCGGCGGCGCGGATCGCGGTGGCCAGATCCTCGATGTCGTCGGTCTTCGGGACGAAGCCCGACGCGCCGGCGCGCATCGCGTCGCGAACCGTCGCGGGAGCCGCCGCGGCGCTGAAAACCACGACCGCGCGGTCCACCGCGAGCAGCCGCTGGATGTTATGGGGCGGCGCGGTGCCATCGCCGAGATCGAGATCGAGCAGGATCACCTGGGCGCCGCGCCCCGGACCGGCCAGCAGGGCTTCGATGGAGTGGGCGGTGCCGATCAGCCTGAAGTCCTCGACGTCGTGAAGGAGGTCCGCGAGGCCGCGAAGCACGATCGGGTGATCGTCCACTGCCGCCACGGTGATGGCGCCAGGTACTGCGGGTACTGTGGTTCCGTTCGCTACGCTCATGCTGGTCCAGTCGTTCTCCCGGACTTGCCGGCCACGAGGCGACAGACCTCGTCAGGCCGTACGGGCGTTGGTGCCCGCTGGCGGAGCGTGGGGGCGCCACCGATCGCTGGGTGCGTCGGGGACACCGCATCCAGCGACGCCAACCATTTCAGCAGATCCCCACCGGGTAGCTGGTGGAGCATGGGGAGGGCCCAGCGTGGCGAGCGTCACGAGGGACACGTCCATCAGAAGACGATCGTAGATCGTCGGCCGTCCACGCCCGAGCGCGGCTCGGACGTGCTAGCGGCTCGTGGCGAGTTCGTCGGCGTCGGCGCGGGCAATGGGTGCTACGCCAGCGGCGCGCCTGGAGCCAGGCCGACCGTGCTGTCGCACGACCCCGGCAGCGGGCGCCGACGACGGCTAGCTCGTCCAGTCCTCCCAGCTCAGGCCGGTGACCCGGCTGAACTCCGAGGTGTTCGCCGTAACGACTGTCAGCCCGCGCCGCAGTGCCTGCCCGGCGATCAACAGATCGTAGGCGCCAATCGGCGTCCCGGCCTTCTCCAGGACGGCGCGCACCTCGCCGGCAGCACGGGCATCCTCGTCATCGAAGTCAAGCAGGTCCAGGTCACCGGAGAGCAGTATCCGCAGGCGCTCGGTGTTCTCCGGCACCTGAGCGCTCTTCGCCACGCCGTACCACAGCTCGAACAAGACGACCGACGAGAGCGCGAGATAATCCTCTGACGCTTCGGCCTCCCGGTACCGTTCCCGCACGCCGACGGGCTTGTTYCGCAGCAGTGCGACCACAGTGCTGGTGTCCAGGAGGCAGTTCACCCGAAGAAGTCCTCCCCGGCGGGCGTCGGCGGCTGGTTCCTGCCGTCCTCGAACAGCGGCACGTCCACGAAACGGTCCAGCTCGGCGAACCAGGCGTCGACATCGGACGCGATCGGCTCTAGCAGCACGCCGTCTCCCATGTGCCGGACGCGCACCCGGTCACCGGGCAGCCGGAACTCCTTCGGGAGCCGCACTGCCTGGCTTCTGCCGTGCATGAAGAGCCTCGCGATCGCCGTGTCCGCCACAACGCCTCCCGCGCATGATAGCTATCGATAGTATATACCAGGTGTCCGCGGCCGACTCGGTCAGATGGCGGTAGCGCGGGCACGCTGTGGCATGAGGCGGCGGTGCTGGCGGCACGTACGAGGGCGGCGACAGCCGAAGACGCGCTGGCTGGTCGGCCTGCGGGCAGGTGGCCGCCGGGGCGTCAACGATCGTAGGCGATGCGTTCGAGCCCCATGGCCAGCCTTTCGAACTCCGCCGGATCGGTATAGACGTGCGCGCTCGCGCGGAGGACCGGCCCGGTGAGATCCCGGGAGCGCTCCACGGGGATGGCACTGGTGAGCACCCGGTCCTCTCGGTAGAGCCGGTCCCGGACGGCCACCGGATCGGTGCCGGGGGGCGGTTGCATGGTGATGATGCCGCACGGTGAATCTGGGTCCTCGCGCACCCGCCAGCCGCCGGCCCCGTCGAKAAGGCGTCTTCCCTGACCGGCCAGCCGCGCGATGCGGGCGAAGACAAGTGACGGGCCGGAATCCGTCAATTCCGTGACGGCCTGCCCCAGGCCGATGCGGGACACGGTCGCCGCCTCTCCCGAGCCGGGCCAGTCCGGGGAGAGGAACCGGACGGTCGTTGCGGTCGAAGCGTGCGCTGTGCAGGCTCGGCACGGCGATATCAAGAAGATCGACGCTGCCTTTCCGGACGGCGAGAAATCCTGCTCCTCGTGGCCCGCAGAGCCATTTTCTCGACGTTCCGATATAGGCGCTGGCCGCGGTCTGRCGCACCTCGACCTGGCCGAGGGACTGCGCCACGTCGAGTACCAGGGGGACGCCTTCGGCCGCGCAGCGCGCACCGATCGCGGCTGCCGGCTGAACGATGCCCCGTTGGCTTGGCACCTGCGGAAACACCACGAGGTCGAGGTCGGCGAGACCGATGCGCCCGGGTGCGTCGGCGCAGGCTACTCCGGCCCGGTCGAGCGTCTCGACGTCGATGACCCCGGTCTCGTCGACGGGAAGATCGACCAGCGAGACCGCGGTGCGCAGCGCCCGGGCGGCGAGTACGAGCATGTTGGACCCGTACTCGCTTGGTACCACGCCGATCCTCGCCCCGGCGGGGAGCCGCCAGGCCATCAGCAAGCTGGCGAAAGCCGCGCTCGCCGAATGGTGGAAGCTCAGGTCATCAGCGTCGAGTCCCGGGCCCATCAGGCTGACGAGCCTGGCCCGCGTGGCGTGGAGCCCGCTGCCTGCCTCCACCTCGGCGGCGTACGCGCCGAGTGCGCTCTCGCGCTCCAGGTACGCGGCCTCGGCCGCGATCGTGGCCCGACTGGGGCGGGCCGCGCCGGCCGAGTCGAGATGAACCACCGACGACGGTGACCGGGCCGCACGCCAGCGGTGGAAGAGCCGGAGCTGCTCGGGATCTTCGTTCGGCCCGGGATCGTCGCTGTCGGTGAACCGGCGCTGGCGGGGCTGATGGATCGACGGTGTGTCCACGGGAACAGGGTGACACCTCGACGACGCGTGCGGCACCGTGCCGACGGTATGGACGTCGTGGTTGCGACGGTGTTTCCGTCGGTCGTGGGTTCGAGTCCCACCCGCTCCACCATGTTTGGCATTGTACGAACCGCTCCCTTCGGGGGCGTTGTGGCTGGTAGGGCGGCTGCGGCGGTCTCGCTCGGCTCGGGTCTGGGGACTTTGAAGACCGGTTGGAGCCGTCCGGGGCCGAGGATCTTGACTTCGTGGATGAGGGCTTCGACGAGGGCTTTGCGCTGAAGGTCGGTGCCGACCTCGATGATCGTATCGATGTGGCCTGCGATCTTGCTGAGGGTGGCGCGTGGGGGCATGACGGGTTCGTCGTCGATCTGGGCGGTGAGTTCGGTCTGTCGGCGGCGGAGCTGCTTCTGCTTGGTGCGCAGCGTGGCGAGTCGGGTGGCGAGGGTTTCTTCGTCGAGGGTGCCGCGCTCGAACGCGGATAGGTAGCGGTCGATGGCCTGGTCGGTTTGGGTGAGGTCGGCCTGGACGGTGGCGAGTTCGCCGGTGCGGTCGGCGTGGGCGTCGTGGTGGCGCTGGCGGGCGTGGTGGACGGCGTCGGAGATGAGCTGCTGGTGGTCGCGGTAGAAGGCGGCGAGTGYGGTGAGGACGGCTTGGTCGAGGGCGTCGGCGTCGAGGCGGGGGGCGTCGCAGCGGTCGCGGCTGTAGCGCAGGCGGGTGAAGCAGGTGTAGTAGCGGTAGGTGCGGTTGCGTCCCCCGGCGTTGGAGCCGAGCATCGCTTTGGCGCATTGCGGGCAGCGCATGCGGCCGGTGAGGTAGTAGTCGGAGTCGCTGGCGGCTCGGTGGGTGTGTCCGTCGCTGCGGATGGTGAGGATCTTCTCGGCCTCAGCGAACTGGGCCGCCTCGATGATCGGCTTGTGGGTGTCGGTGACGGTGATCTCGCGGAAGGTCAGCTCGCCGAGGTAGATGCGGTTGTCCAGGACGCGGAGGACCTGGTGTCCGGACCAGGGTCCGCCGGTGGTGGTGCGGTGGCCGCGCTCGTTGAGGGTCTTGGCGATGGCGCGGGTGCCGACCCGTTCCTTGACGTAGAGGTTGAAGATCAGGCGGACGACGGGCGCTTCCTTCTCGTCGACGAGCAGTTTCCAGTTGGCGCGGTCGACCTGGTAGCCGAAGGGCCGGTTGCCGCCCATCCATAGGCCCTTGGCGGCTTTGCGTTCCATGCCGGCGATGACCCGGTCGATGATCGTGTCGCGCTCGAACTGTGCGAACATCGCGAGCATCTGGAGCAGCATGCGGCCCATCGGGGTCGCGGTGTCGAACGGCTCGGTGRCCGAGCGGAACACGACGCCRGCCTGGTYAAGTTCTTCGAGCAGGGTGACGGTGTCGCGCAGGTTGCGGGAGAGTCGGTCGACCCGGTAGACGAGCAGGACGTCGATCAGTCCGTGGCGGGCCGCGGACAGGGCGCGTTGCAGGTCGTCGCGTTCGGTGGTGGCGCCGGAGGCGTCGTCGGAGAACCGGAGGGCGATGGCCCAGCCGGGTTGGGAGTCGATGTAGGAACGGAGTCGTTCTTCCTGGGCTTCGATGGAGTAAGGCTGGTGCTCGTCGTCGGTGGAGCGCCGCAGGTAGATCCCGACCCGGACGGTGTCGAGCGGGTCGACGGCGGGCTGGGGGGTGCGGTTCGCGCTCTTGCGACGCGAGGTCGCACGGGCCATGGCGCGTGTCCCTTTCTCTCGGAACTGGTCGTGTGCGGCGGCCGGGCTTTAGGCGTGGCGCCAGTGGCGCTGGAAAGCGCGACGCCACATCGACGGGAGGGAAAATCGGGCGCGGGCCGGCTCACTGCTGTCGTCGTCGAGCAGGAGGTAGGCCGGGTGATGGGCCGCGAGGTAGGCCAGGGTCTGGGCGTACTGGTCGGTGAGGGACTGCTGGCCGCCGTCGGTGGCGATCCGGCTGTAGAAAACGACCGGCGGGACGGCGGGTTCGGTGATCGCCGCCGTCTTTGTGATGGCTCGTCGGGCTGAAAATGGGCAGGGCATACCGAGGGTTCCTTTCTAGATGATGGGCGGGCGGCCCATCTGATGGGGACGGGCCGCCCGCCCGGTAGAAAGGTGCGGGGTCGTCAGGCCGCCTTTTTCGGCGCGGTGTTCGGCGCGCCCTTCCTTTCCCACTGTAGGACAAGTTCAGCCAGAACGGACACGGCGGTGTCGTATTCTTCGGGGGTCATCCAGACGGTTTCGATGTGCTCGATGGTGATGTCCCTGACCGCGTCCTGACGTCCGGTCGACACAGCCGATGTGTCGTCGCCGCGATCGGCGGGTGCGGTGTCGTCCCGATCCTGGGGCCGCCGGCGGGTCACCGCGACGTCTCCGGCCCGACGGAAACATTTCTCATCCAGGTGCGGTTTCGGTCGTGAAACGGCCGCGGTGGAGTCATGTGATCGGCCCCTGCCCGCCGTTGGTGTTTCCCGGGTCGGTCGGCGGGTCGACGAATTCCCACGGTGGTAGCTGCGCGCTGAAAATCCCTGCGCCGGGGGGCGCGAGGAGCTGTGCGTGGTGGAACGTGCGCCCGTCGATGATCGGCTGGTGGGCGCCGAGGCAGATGACCCACTCATCGGGCGGGACGGGCCGGCCGGCGCGGGTGCGACCCCAGACGGTGGCGCCGGTGTAGACGGGGTTGGCCAGGACGCGGGCGACCGCGGCCGGGGCCCAGGGCCGAGGCAGGCCGCTGGTGGGGTCGACGGGGAGGAGGGTGGGGTCGGGGATGCCGTGCAGCCGGGTCGTGATCGCCCGTGGCGTGAGCCGGTCGTCGATCCGCCAGTGGTAGATCGCCGAGACGACGGACGCGGGCCCGAAATCGACGACGAGCCGGACCCGGCGGCGCCCGCCGCCGGGGGCCGGAACGTGCAACGGCAGGTAGCCGTAGGGAATCGGTCCGAGGTGGTAGCCGCCGCGGACGAGGGCGATCTGCGCCAGGCGGGCGCGTTCGGTGGTCTGAGCGTGGTGGGCGGCGAGCAGCCGCGCCGCGCGCGCCGCACGGCGGTGGACCAGCCGCGACCACCAGCCAGGCGGGCGGGCCGGCTCGGTGGGGGCGGGTGGCAGCACGGGGATGGGCGACAGGTCAGACATGGGGGCTCCAGCCACAGAAGGGCGAGCAGAAGGGAAGCGGGAAGACCGGCCGCGGTGCGCCGGCCGGCGCAGGGCGGGTCTTAGGCGGCGCGGTTCGCCGCGGCGGCGGGCGGGTCGGCGGCGGGCGCCGGGCTGGACGGCGGCAGCTCCGGTGGGCGCGGGGGCCGCGCCGGCTGCCCGCGGGACCGGAAGAGGAGCACGTCGTGGTGGGCAGGCCAGGCACGGCCGGTCGCGGGCGCGGCGTCGAGCGCACGGGTGTAGGGGACGGCGGTGAGCGCGACCGCGCGTTGCACGGGCTGCCAGCCTGCCTTGCGGCCGGCGGCGACGATCCGGCTGGCCAGATCGAGGCCATCGGCGACGTGGTAGGCGGCCACGACCACGAGGCGGCCCGCGGGCCGGGCCAGGTCCCGGTAGCCGGCGAGGCGGGTCGCCAGCCGGTCGCCCCTCAGACCATGCGGGCCGGCCGAGTCGGCGGGCGGTCCGAGGGCGGTCAGAAGCAGGTCGACCGGTCCGAGTCCGGTCCAGGACCACCCGTCGGGCAAGCGGTCCAGAATCGTCCCGTCACCGGGCGCGCCCCGCGCCTTGGCCGCGGTCAGGGCGTGGCGAGCGGTCTGCCAGGCGCGCCGGTCCGCTGCGATGCCGACGGCGTGCCGTCGAGCCAGAACCGCCTCGACGAGAACGGCCCCGTCGGCGCAGTCCGGGTCGCAGACGGTGTCGCCGGGCCAGCTGTAGAGGGCGATGGCATGGGCAGCGACCGCCGCGGGAACCGCCATGTCCGCCGCGGCGCCGCCACGCGGGCCGTCGCCGGCACCGTCCTGGCCGGCGAGGGCGAGCAGGCCCGTCGGCCAGACCGTCGCCGCCCGTCCCCGGCGCCAGCGTTCGGCGTCGCTCCTCACTGGCGCTCCTGTGGGCCAGCGGGCAGTACCGGGGCGAACAGCAGCAAGTCGGAGTGCACTCTGCGGGCCACCGTCGCGCGTGGCAGGGGGGTGGGCGGCTGGTCGAGCTCGTCGAGGGGAACTTCCAGCAGCACGAACCGGTCGAGCAGCGCGAGCCCGTGGCGGCCGGTCGCGGCGGTCAGCTCGGCGGTGGGTTCGATCAGCCAGCCGGCGATGCTGTCGCTGCGGCTGATCACAGCCAGCAGGCCGCCGGAGGTGACCAGACGGGCCCACGGAACACCGTGGAGCCAGCCGGTCCGCGTCGGCTCGACGACCGTGACGACCAGCGAGCGACGGTCGTCGTCCGGACCTTCGCCGGAGGTGGCGGGTCCGGGTCCGGACCCGGACGTCCACGGGCCCGGGGTGGCGGGCGCGGGGCGGACCTGGACGTGCCGGCCGAGTCGGGCCACGGCCCCACCAGCATCGGCGAGCCGGTCCGCCTGCGTCTCGCGGCGGCCTGCGGCGAACCCGTCCGGGGCCGGCGGGGTCAGCAGCAGGACCGGGTCGCCGGGCCGGGTGTGGGTGGCGACGAGCTGTTCGACGGCGCTCTGAAGCCAGCCGGCCGGCGGCCGGGCGGGGCTGTCCGGCGGGCACGGCCAGACGGTCGCCAGCTGCCCGGCGGGGACGACAGCGCCCCTGTCGCGGTCAGGGTCTGATACGGGCATCGAGAGGGTTCCTTTCACGGCGGTGCKTTTTCGCGGCCGTAAAAGGAGACCGTCTGCTGGGCATGCCTCGGACACCAGCCCGGCGACTTTTTTCAAGATTTTTCCCGCTGGGCATTGCCTAGTCCGACCGGACTATTGATCGCTGGCAGCTCGCTGGGCATTGCCCGAACAGGCCACCCGAAACTTTTTTCAAGATTTTTCCCGCTGGCATCATTGCCGACCCGTCGCGGTCCCCGCTGGGATGCCCAGCGATCTTCGCTGGATGTCACAGCGTCGCAGCTCACAGCCCTGCTGTGCAGGCTCGTGCCGCCGCTGGCGTCGGCTCGACTCCGAGGCTGGCGAGAGTGCCGAATAAAGATCGCTGGGATTCTGCTGGGCGCCAGCGATCTTTTCTGTGCATTCACTGGGAGATCGTTCTGGCTTTTTGCTGGGCACGGCGTGGCGTCCTTAGAGCTGTCCGAGTTTCCGTGACAGCAAAGGACGACGGTAATGCCCGACGGAATGTCTTCCTTTCCCGCCCGGCCGGCTGGCCGCGGCGTATCCGCGTTGCCTCTGGCGACCTTGCGGGACTGCTTCGGCCTGCTGGTGGCCGGGCCGGCGCCGTTGGCGCTGGACGGGTCGGTGGTGCCAGGTCTGCCAACCCGGCTKGTGGCGTTGGACGAGCTGCGGAACCTGCTGCTGGCCGGCTCCTGCCCGCAGGCCGTCCGCGACGCCGCGTGGGCGGTGGTGATCCGCCGCTCCCGCCGCTACGGCGGTGCGTGGACGGTCGGCGCCGCCGGGATGGCGCTGCCCGCACTGCACGCGATCTGCGCCCGGCTCGGCGGCTACAGCGACCTCGACCCGGCGGACGTGCAGGCGGAGGTGCTCACCGGGTTCCTCGAAGCGGTGGCCACGGTCCGCCTGGACCTGCCACGAATCGCGGTGCGGCTGCGCTGGGCCGCCTACCGGGCCGGGCTGGCGCTGACGGTCCAGCAGCGGGAAGCCCCTCGTCCCGACCCGGACCTGTTCCAGACCGTCGCCGCGGCCGAAGCCGCGCGGTCCGATCCGAGCCAGGCCGGTCCCGAGCAGGTCTTGGCAAACGCGGTCGCCGCCGGCGTCCTGACCACCACCGAAGCCGATCTGATCGCCGCGACCCGCCTGGATGACCTCCCGCTCAGCGCCTGGRCCGCCCGCCACGCGACGGCACCCCGCCACGCCTCCCGGCTGCGCGAGCGGGCCGAACGACGCCTCGTCGGCCACCTCACCGACCCGGCCGGTACCAGCCAGGCCCCGCAGGCGGCCAGCGAGCCCCCGCCCCGGCCACATCCACCGGCCGGTGTCCTCAGCTTCCTCCCGCCGGCCGGCACGCCGGCACTCGCGGTTGCGGGGGTGCCGGCATGAGCCCKACCCCACCACCCCAGCTCCGCGCCCCACGTCCGAGCCGGCGGGTCGGATGGTGCCGCACAGTCCTGCTCGTCGCCGTCGTGGGCGTGTTCGTCCTGGCCGGAGGCGCGGCGGCGTTCGCCGCGACGGTCCCTCCGGGAGCGCCCACGGCACCGGACCTGAACACGGTCCTGAACAACATCCGCAACTGGATCATGGGGATTCTGGCGCTGCTGGCGACGGTGTTCCTCTCGATCGGCGGCGTGCGCTACCTGATCTCCAACGGCGAGCCGAGCGAGGTCGGCAAGGCCAAGGACTCCTTCCGTAACGCCGGCTGGGGTTATGGGCTGGCCGCGCTCGCGCCGGTCGTCGTCGAGATCCTCAAGCAGATCGTCGGGGGCTAGGCCGTGACCGCCGCCTCGCACCGCCGCACCCTCCCACCCGGCACGCCGGGCTCGTCGTCCGTCCCGACGCGCCGCCGGCTGGGCTTCCCTCGGCGCCGCCACCGCCGGCGGGGCCGAGGGCTGCTGCTGGCCGGGACGGCGGCGTTCGCGCTCCTGCTGGCGGTCGTGGTTCCCGCGGTGGCCTCCGCCGCCACCGCACCACCCGTCCCTTCGACTGCGCCGTCCGCTGGCGCGCCCGGCTCCACCGGCCCCACCCCGGACCCGCAGCCTGGGCCGTCCCCGGTTCCTCCGGGCCAGGAGCCGCCGGCCACGCCAGCTCCCTCGGGCGGAGGTGCCACGCCCGCGCCCGACACTCCGAGCACCCCACCCGACGGCAGCGGCGGCAATGGCAGCGGCGGCACCGGCGAGCCGTGCCCGGCCGACAACCCGGACTGCACGACCACGCCGGAGGTCCCGGCGCCACCGGTGCCGCACACGACGCCCCCGGCGCCGGACACCGGCGGCGACGGCGGCGGGATCGTCGGCTGGATCACCAACGCGATCAACAACGCCATTACCGCGTTTTTCCGCACGCTGGTGACCGCCGCGCTCAACCCGCTGCTGGATCTGCTGGGCCGCACGTTGCTGACCACGCCGGAACCGTCCCAGCTTCCCGCGATCGGTGAAATGTGGTCGACGTCGTGGGCGATCAGTGCCACCGCCTACGGCGCCCTGATCATGTTCGGTGGGATCACCGTCATGTCGTTGGGGACGGTCCAGTCCCGCATCTCGATCAAGGAGATCGCCCCGCGTATCCCGGTGGGTTTCCTCGCGTCCGGGCTGTCGCAGTTCCTGGCCACGAAAGCCATCCAGGGCGCGAACGTGCTGCCCGGCGCGATCCTCGGTCAGGGGCTGAATCCCGACACCGCCGCCGGGCAGCTGAGGAACATMGTCCTCGGGTCGATCGCGCCGACTCCGGGCGGCCTCGGCCGCAGCGTCTTCGTCATCTTTCTCGGCCTGTTTCTCGCCGGCTCCATTGTCGCGCTGCTGTGCACCTACATCGCCCGGATCACCATCGAGGTGGCGCTCATCGGCGCGGCGCCGATAGCGCTGGCCGGGCACGGCCACCCGCTGACCGAGAAGATGGCGTTCTGGTGGTGGCGGGCGTTCTTCGGCTGCCTGGGTATCCAGATCGTCCAGTCGTTCGTTCTCATCGCCTCGTTCAAGGTGTTCTTTACCCCGGGCGGGTTCACCGTGTTCGGCCCGACCCCGGACGGCGTTGTGAACCTGCTGGCCTCGATCACCCTGATCTATTTTCTGTTCCGGATTCCGTTCTGGATGATGCCAAGGATCGGGCACGGCGGCGGGCACGGCATTATCGGCCGGGTCGTGCGCGCCTACATCATCGGCCGGGCGCTGGGCCTGCTCGGGGCCCGGTTCGGACGGGGCGCGGGCCGACGGGCTGGGCGAGGCCGCGGCGGGCGCGGCCGGGGCGGGCGCGGCAGGCCGGGCAGGGGCCGGCCTGGCGGCGGGCCGGGCGGTGGGCCGGCCGACCCGTACGACCACATCGAGGCCGACCCCGACGGGCAGCTGCTCATCCCGCTGACCAGGGTGCCCCGCGTCCGCCGCCCGGGACCGGCGCGCGGGGTACCTCGCCCACCGCGGCAGCCGAATCCGGCCGGACGGTCCCGGCCGCGGCACCGCCAGCTGTCCATCCCGTTCGGCCAGGCCGTCGCCCCCGGCGGGCGTTACCTGCCCCGCGACGGCGGGGCGTGGGTGGACCGCGACGGCCAGCTGCTGCTGCCGTTCGAGGTCGACCAGCCGCACCCACCCAAGGCCCCACAACCCGTGCGGCGTCCGGCCTCGGCGCGGGCCGGCGCGGGCCGGTCTGGTCCCGGCCGGCCGACCCAGCCTCGTCCGGCGCCGAGGGGCCGGCAGCTGGAGCTGCCGTTCGACCCCTACCAGGGCATCCGCCCGGACCGCACCGGCCAGTACGCCCTCCCGCTGGAGGGCCTGCCCCGCACCCCACGCCCCGCCCGGCCGTCCCCACCTGCACCACCGCCGTCGCCATCCCGCCCGACCTCGCCGGCGCGGCCGGTCCCGCCCCTCTACCGGCAGCTGATGTTGCCGAACATGCCCCGCCGCCCCCGCCCACCCCGACCGGAAGGTGATCAGCCGCGATGACGCATCCCGTACGAATTCCCGCCGATGTTGATCGCGAAGATCGGATCATGGCGGGCCTGACCGCCCGGCAGGTGTTGATCCTCGCGCTKACCGCGATCGTGCTCTACCTCGCCTGGGCCGCGACCCGTGCCCTGCTGCCGTTGCCGGTGTTCGCGCTGCTCGCCGTCCCGGTCGCCGCGGGCGCCGGCGTCCTCGTCCTGGGCCAGCGCGACGGGCTGTCCCTCGACCGGATGCTCGTCGCCGCGATCCGCCAACGCACCAGCCCACGACACCGCATCAACGCCCCCGAAGGAGTGATTCCGCCGCCGTCCTGGCTGGCCGCCCGCGCCACGAGCAGCTCCGGTGACCGACGGCCGGCCGCGGGCGGGCAGAGCGCGGCGCCGCTGCGGCTACCGGCCCGCACCGTCACCACCAACGCCGGGGTCGGCGTGATCGACCTCGGGCCGGACGGGCTTGCGGTCGTCGCGGTCGCGAGCACGGTGAACTTCGCGCTGCGCACGCCGGGCGAGCAGGACGGGCTGGTCGCCGTGTTCGCCCGCTACCTGCACTCCCTGACCGCGCCGGTGCAGATCCTCGTGCGGGCCATGCCCGCCGACCTGACCGACCAGATCCGTCAACTCGACGACGCCGCCGACCAGCTGCCCCACCCCGCGCTCGCGCACGCCGCCCGCGAACACGCCACCTACCTGGCCCAGCTCGCCGACGAGATGCAGCTGCTGACCCGCCAGGTCCTGCTGGTCCTGCGAGAGCCGCTCGTGGCGGCCGGCCCGGTCGACGGGCTCGGGGGCGCATCCCCGCTGGCCGCACTGTCCGGCCGACGGGCGGCGGCCCGCGACGCCCGCCGCGCCGGAGCGGCCATCCGACGGGCCGCGCACACCCGGCTCGCCCGCCGGCTCGCCGAGGCGACCGACCTGCTGGCACCGGCCGGGATCGTGGTCACGCCGCTGGACGCGGGCACGGCGACCAGCGTGCTGGCCGCTGCCTGCAACCCGGCCGGCCTGGTGCCGCCGGCCGCGCTCGCGGCCCCCGACGACGTCATCACCGCCGATGTCCCCGAGCCCGTCGACAGCTACTCGGCCTACCAGCCCGACACCGACGACGGCTTCCTGGACGACGCCGGGTTCGACGACCCGGACGCGGCGGTCGGAGCCGGCTATGGCGACCGGTTCGACGACGCCGATGGGGACGGCCCGCTCAACGACCCCGACTTCTGGGACCCGCCCGCCCTGCGCCCGCCGGCCGGGCGTTCCGACGGCGGCTCCCGACGGCCAGCACGACACACGGCGCGCAGGGGACACGCCCGATGAGCAGACGAGCCCGACGCCGGACCTCCGCGCAGGCCCCCAGCCCGTCGACCCGGACAGTGGACGCTGCCGCGGCGGCGTTCGTCCCGGACGCACTCACGATCGCGCCCCGCCACCTGGACGTCGGCGGGGATTACGTGGCCACGATGGCGATCACCGGCTATCCGCGTGAGGTCCATGCCGGCTGGCTCGCCCCGCTGGTGACCTACCCGGGCCGGGTCGACGTCGCCGTGCACGTCGAGCCGATTGACCCGGTCACCGCGGCGAACCGGCTGCGCCGGCAGCTGTCGAAGCTGGAGTCCGGCCGGCAGCTCGGCGACGAGAAGGGCCGGCTGGTCGACCCGCAGGTCGAGGCGGCGACCGAGGACGCCTACGACCTGTCCGCCCGCGTAGCCCGCGGCGAAGGCAAGCTGTTCAGGCTGGGTCTGTATTTCACCGTCCATGCGGCCAGCGAAGCCGAGTTGGCCGACGAGGTCGCCGCCGTGCGGGCGCTGGCGGCCAGCCTGCTGCTGGACGCCAAGCCAGTCAGCTACCGCTCGCTCCAGGGCTGGGTCAGCACCCTGCCCCTCGGCTTGGACCAGGTGCGGATGCGCCGCACCTTCGACACCGCAGCCCTGTCCGCGGCGTTCCCGTTCACGTCGCCCGATCTGCCGCCCGCCGACCCGACCTCTCTGGCTCCGACCGGGGTGCTCTACGGGCTCAACGTCGCGAGCAACGGGCTGGTCCACTGGGACCGGTTCGGCGACGTCGACAACCACAACGCCGTCATCCTCGGCCGCAGCGGCGCCGGCAAGTCCTACCTGGTCAAGCTCGAACTCCTGCGCAGTCTCTACCGGGGCATCGAGGTCCACGTCGTCGACCCGGAAGACGAATACGCCCGGCTCGCCGCCGCGGTCGGCGCCAGCTACCTGCACCTCGGCGCCGACGAGGTGCGGATCAACCCGTTCGACCTGCCGATCCAGACCACCCCCGACGGGCGGCGCACCGCACCGCGCGACGCGCTGGTGCGGCGCAGCCTGTTCCTGCACACCGTTATCGCCGTCCTGGTCGGCCAGCTGAGTGCGGCCGAACGGGCAGCCCTCGACGTCGCGATCACCGCCACCTACCAGGCCGCCGGGATCAGCTCCGACCCGCGCAGCTGGAACCGGCCGGCACCGCTGCTGGCCGACCTCGCCACCACCCTGGCCAGCTCCAACGACCCGGCCGCGGTCGCGCTCGGCGCCCGGCTGCACCCGTTCACCGCCGGGGCGTTCTCCGGCCTGTTCAACGGGCCGACGACCCGCCGCGGCGACGGCCACCTTGTCGTCTACTCGCTGCGCGACCTTGCGGACGAGTTGAAGCCGATCGGGACGCTACTCGTCCTCGACGCCGTGTGGCGGCGAGTCTCCAACCCCGCCGACCGCCGTCCCCGCTTGGTCGTAGTCGACGAGGCATGGCTGCTCATGCGCCAGCCCGCTGGCGCGGACTTCCTGTTCCGCATGGCCAAGTCGTCCCGCAAGCACTGGGCCGGGCTCACCGTGGCCACCCAGGACACCGCCGACGTGCTCGCCACCGACCTCGGCAAAGCGATCGTCACCAACGCCGCCACCCAGATCCTGCTCCGCCAGGCACCGCAGGCCATCGACGAGATCACCGCCATCTTCGACCTGTCCCAGGGCGAACGGCAGTTCCTGCTGTCCGCCGACCGCGGACAAGGACTCCTCGCGGCGGGGGCACAACGAGTCGCTTTCCAAGCCCTGGCCTCGCAGGTCGAGCACCGCCTGGTCACGACCAACCCAGCCGAACTCGCCGCCGACCCCGACAACGCGGCCGACGACGGCTTCCTCGATCTCGCCGTGCCGGACGACCCGACCGATGACAACGGCCAGATCTACCTCGATGCCGCCTGACCAGCACCGCCATCCCGCAGGGAGATCGTAACCATGGATCTGCTCGCCGCGGCGACCACCACGCCGTCGTCGCCGCTCACGATCTATCTGACGGACCCGTGGGGCTTCCTCCACCAGATCTTCGGCCAGCTACGGGGATGGGTGGCGGTGTGGGGCCCCATCGCCGGCCCGCTGCTCACCCTCACCGCCGCCGGCCTGGTTACCTTGCGCCGGCGGCTGCGCCGCCGGTACCAGCAGCAGCTCGCCGCAGGCGCCCGCCTCGTGACCGTGCTGGCCCCGCCCACCGTCGACCCGGCGGGCGCGGGCGCGCTGTGGGCGAACCTGCTCGGCCTGCTCCGGCCCGGCTGGCGGCGCCTGATCGGCCAGCCGCACCTCGTGTGGGAGTACCAGTTCACCGCCGACGGGGTGCGCATCCAGATGTGGGTGCCCGGCGTCGTGCCCGACGGCTTCGTCGAACGCGCGGTCGAGGCGGCCTGGCCCGGAGCGCATACCCACACCACGCCCGCCCGCGCACCATTGCCCGTCGTGGCCCGGCCAGGCCGGCGGCTACTCGCCGCCGGCGGCGAACTGCGCCTCGCCCGCCCCGAAGCACTCCCGATCCGGGTCGACCACGACGCCGACCCGATCCGCGCCCTGCTCGGCGCGCCCGGCAGCCTCGCCCGCAACCAACGGGCGGCGGTCCAGATCCTGGCCCGGCCGGTCACCGGCCGCCGCGTCGCCCGGTCCCGCCGGGCCGCCCGCCGGCTGCGCGCCGGCGGCTCCGCGCACCTGATCGGCGGGCTGCTGGACCTGCTCACCCCCCGCACTGGCCGCACCCGGCAGCGCCGCCGGACGGCTACCACCCCGGTGAAGGTCGACCCGCAGACGTCGCTGGCCCTGTCCGCGGAAGACCGCGCCATCGTCACGAAACAGCGCGGGGCCCAGTACGAGGTCCGTGTCCGCTACGCCATCGCCGCGATCCTCGACGATCACACCGACGACACCACCGCCGCCCAGGTCGCTAGCCAGCTGCGCGGACGGGCGCACGCGATCGCGAGCGCCTACGCGGCCTACGGCGACCACAACTACTRCCGCCGCGTGCGGCTGCGCCGTCCCCTGCCCGTCCTCGCTACCCGGCAGTTCGGCCGTGGCGACCTGCTCTCGGTCGCCGAGCTCGGCGCGCTGGCGCACCTGCCGGTCGACGAGGCGACCCCGGGCCTGCAACGCGCCGGAGCGAAGGCGGTCGCCCCGCCGCCTGGCGTCGCCGGGCCCGGCCCGAATGTGCGCCCGCTCGGGCGGACCGATGCCGGGCGTGCGCGTCCGGTCGGTCTGCGGGTCCCGGACGCCCGGCATCACCTGCACGTCCTCGGCGCGACCGGCGCCGGCAAGTCCGAACTGCTCGCCCGCATGACGCTCGACGACGTCGCCGCCCGTCGAGGGGTGGTCAACGTCGACCCGAAGGGCGACCAGATCATCGACATCCTCGCCCGCTACCCGACCGACGCCCTCGACCGCCTCGTCCTGTTCGACGCCGAATCGAACAGCCGGCCACCCTGCCTCAACCCGCTCGACCAGCCCGACCGGGGCCGGGCCGTCGACAACCTCGTCTCGATCTTCTCCCGGGTCTACGCCGACAGTTGGGGGCCGCGCACCGAGGACATCTTCCGCGCCGGCCTGCTCACCCTCGCCGCACAACCCGGCGTCCCGGTGCTCACGGATCTACCGAAACTCCTCACCGACACCGCCTACCGGCACCGGGCATTGGGCGAGATCAACGACGACATCCTCGCCGGCTTCTGGACCTGGTACGAATCCATCTCCGACGCCGCACGCGGCCACGCCGTCGCCCCACYGATGAACAAACTGCGCGGCTTTCTGCTGCGGCCGTTCGTGCGGGCCGCGATCGCCGCCGGACCCTCGACCGTCGACATGGACACCGTGCTGAACGACGGCGGGGTGTGCCTGGTCCGCATCGCCCAGGACGCCCTCGGCGTCGAAACCGCTGCCCTGATGGGCTCGATCGTCGTCTCCGCCGTCTGGCAGGCCACCACCCGCCGCGCCCGCCTCCCCCAAGGGAAAAGGCCCGACGCCAGCCTGTACTTGGACGAGGCGCACCATTTCCTCACGCTTCCGTACGCGTTGGAGGACATGCTCGCCGCCGCCCGCGGCTACCGGCTGTCCCTCACGTTGGCGCACCAGAACCTCACCCAGCTGCCTCGGCACCTGGAAGAAAGCATCGGCGCCAACGCCCGCTCCAAGATCTATTTTACGGTCAGCCCGGCGGACGCGAAGCGGCTCGCCCGGCACACCGAGCCCCGGCTCGCCGAACACGACCTCGCCAACCTCGGCGTGTTCCATGCCGCCGCCCGCCTGGTCGTCGGCGGCGAAGAAGCCCCCGCCTTCACGGTCGTGACCGAAAAGCTGCCGCCGCCGGTTCCCGGCCGCGCCGCCCAGATCCGCCGAGACCTGCGCCGCCGCGCCGCCACCCCCGCCGCACCTTCCCCTGCCGGTCCGGGTCCGCGCCCGACCGCCGACCCGCGCCGCGTCGCCTGACGGCGCCCCGCCGCCTCGAAGGAGCGTCCCCGATGGCCAAGCCCTTGCCGCAACGCGCCCTACGCCTCCCGCAGCGTCCCGCCGCCCGCGTCGTCGCCGACGCCAACCATCTCGCGAACCTCACCCCTCACMTCAGCCCCCGCGACCGCTGGATCACCCGGCTCCTTTACRAACACCGGGTCCTGACCACTCATCAGCTCGTCCACGCCGCCTGGACCAACCGTCGCACCGCCAACGAGCGGCTCCTCCAGCTCTACCGCTGGCGTGTCATCGACCGCTTCCAACCCCTGAGCCCCCTCGGCGAGGGCATGCCCCCGGCGCACTATGTCTGCGACGTTGCCGGCGCCGCGATCCTCGCCGCCGAAGACGGCATCGACCTGGCCGCGACCGGTTACCGGCACGACCGGGCACTCGGCGTCGCCTACTGGCCCCAGCTCGCCCACCGCGTCGCGGTCAACGGCTTCTTCACCCACCTCATCRCCCACGCCCGACAGCCCAACCCGCCCGGCACGCTCACCGCCTGGTGGTCCGAGGCTCGCACCCGGGCCGCGTTCGGCGACATCGTCCGTCCCGACGCCTACGGACGGTGGACCAGCCGCGGCAGCGACCTGGAATGGTTCCTCGAACTCGACTGGGCCACCGAGCCGTACGCCCGCCTCGCCGCGAAGATCGACAAATATGGGCGGCTCGCCTCCGCGACCGGCATCACCACCCCGGTCCTGTTCTGGTTCCCCACCATCGGCCGGGAGACCCGCGCCCGCCGCGCGCTGGCCGACGCCGTTGCCGGGCTCGACCAGCCGCACACCGTCCCGGTCGCGACCACCGCGGCCACCCTCGCCCCGCCCGACGACCAGCTCGACCCGGCCCTCGCCCGCTGGCTGCCGCTCGGCGCCAGCCGCCCCGGCCGGCTCACCCTCGATCAGCTGCCCCGGGCCTGGCCCCGTCTGCCGGCACCCGCGCCGGTGTCGGACCGGCCGGATGCCATCTCCGCCGGGTCGGGCCTGCGCCCGCCTGCTCCGATGCCGCCCGCCAAGTACCGGGGGTGAGCGGCCACGACCAAGTACCTCGCCGGCGCGGTCGCCGCCGTCGTCCTGCTCATCGTCATGATGGGGGCCGCCGCCGCTGGGGTGGCCGAACGCGTCCTGTGCCTGCCCGTCGTCGGCTGGTTCCTCGGCTGCTCCAGCGGCGGCAGCCCCAGCCAGACCGCGCTCGACGACATCCCGCCCGACTACCTGAACCTCTACATGCAGGCCGCCGCGAGCTGCCCCGGCCTGTCCTGGACGACCCTGGCGGCCATCGGGAAAGAAGAATCTGATCATGGTCGCAGTCGGCTGCCGGGCGTGGTCAGCGGCGTCAACGAAGCCGGCGCCGGCGGGCCGATGCAGTTCCTCRCCACCACGTTCGCCGACGTCGTCGCCCACCACCAGCTACCGGCCGGCGGCGCGAACCCGCCGTCTCTCTACAACCCCCAGGACGCCGTCTACGCCGCCGCGGCCTACCTCTGCGACAACCACGTCGCCACCGACCTGACCGGCGCGATCTTCGCCTACAACCACTCGGACGCCTACGTCGCGCAGGTCGTCACCCAGGCCACCCAGTACAGCTCGACCAGCGGCTTCGGAGCCGACACCGCGCCGTCCGACGCCGGCTACGCCGCCGTCCTCTACGCCCAGGGCCAGATCGGCATCCCCTACCTCTGGGGTGGAGACGGCCCGGCCGAGGGCGGCTTCGACTGCTCCGGCCTGACCCGCGCCGCCTACCTGGCCGCCGGGATCGACCTGCCCCGCACCGCTCAGACCCAGTATGAGGCCGGCCCCGTGGTCCCGCCGGGAGAACCGCTCCAGATCGGCGACCTCGTCTACTACGGCACCGCCACCAACATCCACCACGTCGCGATCTACATCGGAAACGGCCAGATGATCACCGCTCCAGGGCGGGGCAAAGTAGTGAAAATAGCCCCATACAGGTGGCAGGGGGACGACTATTTCGGGGCAACCAGGCCGGGCACGTAGGGTGCGATTTATTCGCACGGGGTGCAACGTCGGGCTGGAGCATTCCAGCGCGCTCGCCCAGCGCTGTCCGGGCGAGCACGATAGCCTATTTCTCGGATTCATTTTCCTCGCGGGCTCGTCACCGAGCTGCTGCCCAACCCGGAGCCCGCTCGCGGCGTCAGCAGGGCGATCCGGCCGTCCGGGTCGTGGCGCTGCCGTATCCCTGGGCATCGCCTGGCCGTGCCGCACGCGACCGGGCACGTCGGTCCCGTGACGTCACCGGGACAGGAGGATGCAAGGAGTGCGAAATGGGCAAGTCGACGCCGATGGACCGCGAGGCAGCTGACCGGATCAGCGAGGCAGCGTTGCAGGACCCGTGCTCCGACACCGCGCAGAGTGGCTTCGACGTGCGGGCGCAGGAGGCGGCCGACCGCAACGAACAGGACGACGAGTAGGCCCGAAAGGGCTGCGCGTGGCGGCCGAACTGCTCAGCGATGAGCAGCCGCCAGCGGTTGCCCTGATGGCCGTGGCTCACCGACGGGCATTCCGCCGGTGGGCCACGGCAACGGGATCACGGGTAGTAGACGGGTGAGCCTGCGGCCGGGCCCGACCCTTGCCCAAGGATCTCCGTCGGGGGAAGCGCCATGGAGGTTGTCCGTGTCTGCGCGCCCCTCCCGCCGTGCATGGCGGGGGCACGGCAGCGGACGCGCTGCCGGCTGGATCACGGTGCCCAGGTTCAGACGGTGTCGGAGAGGTCCGGGGTGGCGCTCGTCGGGTCGAGCACCTTCCACTGCTGGAGCCTGTCGAGCAGCTGGCTGCGGTCGAGGGTGTAGAGGGTCGCGAGGGTGCGCAGGTCCCCTTCGCGGATCGAGAGGACCCGGCCGGCGTAGTCGCCGCGTTCTCGCTGGATCTCGGCGACCCAGCGGCGCAGCGGGCTGGCGTCGTCGTCGGGCACGCCGGCCAGGGCGGGCAGGTTGAGCACGACGCGCGCCGCCCGCGGCGGGAGGGGGTCAGGCCGTCCGCCGGGCAGCAGCTCGTGGGCGGGGACGCCGTAGAAGTCGGCGAGCGCCGCGAGCCCCTCCACGCTGATCATCCGGTCGCCGCGCTCGTAGGAGCCGACCGCCGCGGTCTTCCATCGGCCACGGGACAGGGTCTCCACCTGCTGGAGAGAACGGCCCTGCTGGGTGCGGATGGTGCGCAGTCGGGCGCCTACCTCGCGGGCGTAGGCGCGGTTCTCACTCGTCGTGGGCATGGTTTCCCTCCTGCGGATGGGTGGGGATGGAGCGACGGCGCCGGAAGGGCCGGGGGGACCCCGAGTCCGTGTGCCAAGGCCGGATTGCGGCGCTCGGGCTGCGGCCAAGAACCGGCGGCAGGTTCGAGGCAGGCTGCGTGYGTCCGAGCACCGCACGTGCCTGTGATCAGTCCGCCGGTCGGGCCGTGCGGCGCCGACCGCGCGGGGGACGGCTGCCGGCTACGCGCGAGGYCAGACGGGTGCGGCGGCGCGGAGTCCCGGCGTCCCAGCGGACGGTCCTCGCGGAGGGCGCAAGTGATGGTTCGAGGTAGCCGCGCGAGCGGACCGGCGCGGAATGCAGTCCTACGGCCAGCTGGCCACGTCGCGGGTGGTATGGGTGCCCACCGTGTCCAGGCTGCCCACGATGCTCGCGCACGTGGACGCGCTCTCGTCGAAGGGGAGATCGTCGTAGGGGTATCGGGGTGCGGCGGTCGGGTCAATGCCATGGTCGGCGGCGCGGGTGGCGCGGGCGACGGTGAAAACGCTGCCGTCGGGATAGTGGTGCTGGTAGGCGTCACAGTCGATCGGCCGGATGGCGGTGGCGCGCAGTCCGGTGAACGTCGCGTGGTAGCCACACAGCCAGCGGGTAGCGGCGTGACGGCTGCCAGCGCGGCGTAGAACACGGACGCCGTCGAGGACAAGCCATCCTGCGTGGGGCCAGCCATGCACGACGCGGTGTTCGATAATCCAGCGGCGCGCCTGATGGCGGGTACGGAACCGCCGGGGGACGTGGTTCTCGGTGTCGTCGAGGTCAGCGAGGAAGCCGTCGTCCCGGGTGCGGATCGTGCCGGCGGGCCGCCAGCGACCTGTCGGGGTGGCGAGGAGAACCCGCCACACCTCGCGGTCGGCCGAGCCCCGACGCCGGCTGTCTCGGCGCAGGCGCGCGGTCGCAAGCGCGACGGCGTGGGCATGGCACCAGGCGTCGAAGTGGGCCTGTGGGACAGTGCCCGCGGCGCCGATCGTGCGCCCGGCGGGGTCGGTGGCGGTGACCAGGCCGGGACCTGTCGATACGGCGGTCAGGCCGTAGCCCGGCGGGGCCCGGTCGAGCGGGTGCAGGGCCGCCACGCTTGCACAGCGCTCACACACGGCTGCGGCGGGGCCAGTCCGGTCCGGGGACAGCGTCCGCTCGCCGAACCTGCGAACGCAGAGGGTTACCTCCGCATCGGGGAGCGTGCAATGGACGAGCCGGGTACGCGAAGAGACTCGAAGCGTCGTGTACCCATCTGGTAGCGGAAAGTCGTCAGATGCTGGCATGGAGATCTCCGAGAGTTAGCGCAGGTGGCGGACGCCGGCCCCCGCGATGCGTCGCCGTGCGAGCGCGACCCGGTGCCCGGCGCACAACGAGGACCGGGAGGCGGTGTCGCCGACATCGGCGCCCACCCTGCGGGCGGTCGGCGGCATGCGGACCGGGAAGATGGGCAGCGGCTCAGAGACAGCGGCAGAGGACGCCCGCTCGCACACGCTGGGACGTGGGCTCCCAGCGCGCCTGGCTGGCGGGCGGGGCACAGCCGCTCGCCGGCTCGCGTCGTCCGGGAGCGCGCTGGCCGCTCAGCGAACGCGCGGAGGGCGAGCCGGCCGAGGCCGGCGGCCCGGGAACGCCCGGTGGGCGGCCCCGGGACAAGGCCAGGCGGGCGCTGGCCTACTCAGCTGGCCTACTCGTCGTCGGTGAGAAGGCGGAGCAGACGGACGCCGGGGAAGCCGTCGGTGGACAGGGCCCGCAGGTGAAACGTGGTGGGCTCGTCGAAGACGGGCTGGCCGCCTGGCCGGCGGGTGTAGGGGGCCCAGCCGTAGTCGACGCCGTCGTCGGCGTCGTAGGCCGTCCAGACCACGCTCTCCTGCTCGCCGTCACGCAGGGGCCGGACGGAGAACGCGTGGGCTTCGAGGCTGCCAGGGACCGTCTCGATGATCTGCGGGACGGCGAAGGTGAACCGGCGGGCGTGCAGGGTGCGGGCGAGCTCGGCCGCACGGGTCTCGAAGCCGGTCCGAGCGGTCTCACTCTGGACGTAGTCATAGTCGGACAGGATCTGGCGGCGGTCCCCGTCGAGGATGACGATCGCCGGATAGTCGGTCATCCGGATGGACTGCTGGACGCGGTCCACGACGTCGGTCACCAGGCTCCAGGTGGCGTCGTTCATCGCGGCCTCCAGCAGGGTCCGGGGAATTTCCGTTCCAGATTCCTTGGCGGTGGAACGGCGGTTGAGGTGTAGCCGGCGCGCGGGCTTGTCCACCGTATGCGGCCATGCACGTCCCGTGCCGCCGGCCGCTGGCTATGGTCCTGGGTTTGTGGTGCAGGTCCTGGCGGACGCGGACAATCTCGCGGCCCGGTGGATGACGGTGACGATGCGGATCGTCGGCGGCTACGGGTGCGCGGTGACGGCCGCGGGCGCGGCCGGGAGGTTGGCGGCGGTGCGCTGGCCGGCGCAGTGCCGGCTGGTGGCTGCCGAGGGCTGGCAGCGCGCGGACCTCGCGCTCGCGGGTGCCTACCGCAGCGACGAGGCGCCGTTGCTGCTGGTAACAGGCGACGGCGACTTCGCGTACCTCGCGAGCCGGCATCCCGGCCCGGTCGCGGTCGCCGGGGTGCTCGTCGCCCGCGCGCTACGGGACACCGCGACCGTGATCGACCTGGCCCGGGACGGCGCCGCCCCGCTGGTGCGCTGGTTGAACCACGTCAGCCCGCGCTGAACCGGCCACGTGCCTGGCGGGGCAGGTCAGGGGCGGGCGCGTCGCCGTTGCAGGTTCTCGTCGAGCAGTTCCCGCAGCAGGACCAGGCCGGGCCCGCCCCCGGGGTTCAGCGGGATCGAGAAGATGTAGTCCGAGCCGTCGAACGCGTCGAACACGGGTGTGCCGTCGCGCTTGCGCCGGAAGGGCACCATTCCAGACTCGTGGCCCTCCTCCTCGTCCCAGAGCACCCAGAGGATGACGTGCATCTCGCCGTCGTCCTCCAGCACCGGCCCGCCGGTGTAGGGGGACCGCAGCCGGACCTCATCGTCGCCGTCGATCACGACGGGCCTGCTGATCTGCGGGACCGCCAGGATGAGCCGTTCGAGGTCGATGCGGTTCGCCTCGGCGGCGACCTGCCGCTCGAACGCTTCCGCGCGAGCGGGGTCACGCAGGTAGGCCGAGTTACTCAGCGTGCGCGAGGGCTCTCCTTCCAGGACCGCGATCGCGGGCTGGTCTCCTTTCGCCAGGGCGTCCTGGACCTGCTTGACGGTCATATCGACAAGAACATGGGACTCGAAGTTCATCAGCGGTGTCCTCTATGGGGCGCGGGGTCGCAGCGGCGGGCCGGTCCGGGACGGCCGCGCAGGACGTACGGGACGGCCGTCCCCACCTAGTCTGATCGCGCCACGACGTGGGCACCACGCAGCATGCAGCGCGTGYCCTCTGCGACCCCGCCACCCTGCTGCCGCGGGGTTGCGGTGACCGTCCCTGCCGGCCAACTCGACGACGAGGTGCCCCTCGGTCGGGTCTCGGCTCGGCGCCGGAACGCCTCACTGGGGAGAGGTAGGGGCTACCGCTGGCGAGGCAGTCGCGCGCGTCGTGCACGGCGGAAGCCTCTGCTGTGCCGCAGGAACGGCGGTCGGCGTCGCCGGTTGACGGAGGGCGTAGCGTCGTTCAGGACGAGGTCCGCAGGGTTGATACGTCCGACGATCTCCCGGCTGGGCCAGTGGATCAACAAGCCGCAGTCCACACAGCAATAGCGCCCACGCCACCGGGCCGCGCCCGGGGCGACTTCCCGGCGCCGACGGACCGGGACGAACCCGCTGGACGCCGGGGTGTTCCCGCATCGGCACAGCCAATCGTCATCCCCGCCGTCGCACGCGATGTATTCACGCATGCCAGTCCTCTTTTCTCGCGAAGGTGGGTTGGGAAAGGAGCAGGTTCGGACCGGCAGGCGAAGAAACGGTTCTCCTACCGGCGAGAAGTACCGGCGGCTGAGGCGATGCCMGCAGCCAGCCCGGCGGGCCTGCGACGGAGTCCGGGCACCGGGCGCGGTTCAGCGGTCCCAGGGGTCGCGGCGCAGGTGGTCGCGGCGGGTGGCCCTGGCCTGGATGACGACGTCGGTCCAGGTGGCTCCGGCGGCCTCGGCCTGCTCGGCGGTGGTGAGGACCGCGCTGGCGCGTGGGGACAGCGTCCAGCCGAGGTGGCCGAACAGGGCGAGAGCGCTGCTGTCCCCGAGGGCGGAGGCGTGGACGGCGTCGAGGCGCAGGCAGGCGGCCAGGTGGCCGAGCAGCCCGGTCGGGTAGCCGCGGTGGAACAGCGGGACCGCCCGGATCGGGCTGGTCATCTCGGTGGCGTGGCGGGCGGCGATGTGGGAGAGCACGGCCATTACGGCCACGTCGCCGATGCGGGTGTCTTCCGGTTCGTCGTCCACGTCGGTGCGCTGGATCGTGGTGTCGACGGCGTGGCCCCAGGTCCAGCCCTGCATGGTGAGCTGCTCAGCCTCGTTGGCGAGGGCGGCGGCTTTGGCGGTCAGCGGGTAGCCAAGCGCGCCGAGGAGGCTGGCGGCGGGTTCGAGGTTGAGCAGGCTGGCCGGGTCGAGGTGGCCGTCCAGTCCGAACAGGACGTGGGCGAGCAGTCGGCGCGGCCAGCCGTCCCGGTCGAAGTACGGGTGGTAGGACAGTCCGGAGAAGCGGAGGGTGACGGTGTCCTCGCCGTTGACGGTCAGGACGTGGCGGAGCCGGCCGAGGAGTTCGGCGAAGCCGATCAGATGCGGAGTCGACGGCATGGTGGGGCGCTCCTAAGGAGGGCGCAGCACGGCGGACAGGCGGACGTGCGCGAGCGTGGGGGCCGGGGCGCGGGCGGTCGCGCGGGCCCTCGGGGACCAGGGCTGCAACGCGGGTCGGCCCGCCGGGCGAGGTGCGCGGCGGGCCGAGAGGCGTTGCACCGGCCGTCGCGGGCCGGTCGTGTGGGGCGGGCCGTCAGGTGCRGCAGGTCGGAGGCGGCGTACTCGGTTCGGTGCAGGATTCACCGATGCCGACAACGACATGCAGCCGATTCCGGGGAACGGGGTGGCCGTTCACCCTCCCGGTTCGCCTGAGGGATGGCGGGAGGGCCGATGATGAGCAGCCCGATGGGTACGCCGTGGACGGTGGCACGCCCGCGGCGGGCTGCGGGCTGTGGTCACCAGGTTGACGGGCCGATGACCATCTCGTCGAGGCGAAGCCTCCGGATCTCGTGGGGGCCGACGAAACGGCGATGACGGCCGGGGCCGATGTCGACGCAGATTCCGTCGCGGTAAGCCTCGTCCTCGGTGCGCACGCCGAGGACCGCCCAGACCGGGAACGGCCACGTCTCAGGTTCGTGTTGGGGGTCTCCCGCGGTCAGGGCGACCACATCCCCGGGCTTGTAGGCGCGATGGCTGTGTCGCCTCGCCGCCGTCGGGCAGTACAGCCGGCCGCAGGACGGCGTGGCGGGCGGGCGGGCCGCGCGCCGATATTCACCGACCTCTTCCCAAACGGTCGGGTGATGGGCCAGAAGGAGCCGTCGCAAATCATCTTCGATCATGTGTGGGGCCTTCAGGCCGGAGACGTTCTCCATCCGGCCCGCGAGCACCGTGACCGCGGGAAGCATCTCGTCGTGGACCCGCCACAGCACCGTCGACGGATCACTCGGGCAACGCCCGAAGGTCGCATAGTGAATACCCATCAGGGCCCTCTCTTTCCAGGAAACCAAARCAGAATGGCTGGCAAGGCGATGAGCGGTACGGTTATCCGGTGAGGGCGGCGCCACGGGCGCCTCCTTTGCGGAACGGTCCTCAGCCAGCCGGTTTCCGTYTTCACCGACGCGGCCTGTCCATGCGGGATGCTGGGCGCCGTCCAGCACGCGCCGGAGAGCGGGCGACTAGCTGCATGCGCCTTCTCGGCGCCCCACCACGCTGTCCTGCACGACCCGTCGGGCCGAGCGACGGGGCACTACTCAAGCGGCGKGAGAGAGGCAACTCGACTTTCGCGGTTTTCTTGATCTCCAATTTTATGGTTGACGTCGCGTGAGACGTGTTCTGTGCGTGTTTGGTGTGCTGGTTCGTGGTGGGGTGTTTGAGCTGGTTTGCGGTCTCGGGTCGATGTCTGTTTTGTCTGGTTCCCGGGCTGTGGGGCCGGGATGGGGGCTGGTCAGGCCGCGAGGGCGCTGTCGGTGGTGGCCCAGGCGAGGCGGAGGGTGTGGATTTCCGCGTCGGTCGGGTTCGCGGGCCGTGTGGGCTGATATTGGGTGGTGATCAGGACGCGGCGGAGCTTGACGGCGAGGTCGGCGGTGCAGGGGCGGGTCTTGGTGGTGTACCAGGGGGTGCGGGCGCGGTGGTCGGCRGCGTCGCCGTGGTGGTGGCCGGTGGTGAGGTACCAGGCGAAGGCGARGGTCTGGCAGGTCAGGCCGAACGGGACGGTGCGTTCGACGGCGGCGGTGAGTCGGTTGCGGGCCTGGCCGACCCCGAAGATCTGCTTCGCGTCCGCGATCGCRACMTCGATCGACCAGCGGGCCRCATAGCGGGCGACGAGCTSGGCGGGCCTGGTCAGGGTGTCGGTCGTGACGAGCGCGAGGTCGTAGGTCCCGGGCCGGTCGGTGTCGCGGACGAGGACGACGGTGACGGGGCGGGGGCCGAACACTCCGTACCACAGGCAGCGGATGACCGCCGTGTGCACGGTCCCGGCG
>NZ_MOMD01000002.1:0-28992 GCF_001983015.1 Frankia sp. CcI156 | reverse complement strand
GGGATCGAGGTCGGGGTAGCCGCCCGGGACGCGCTCCTCGCGGCTGTCGCGGCCGACGGGGTAACCGCCACGGTTCTCCGGCGTGCCCCAGTCCCGGCCGTAGGGATCGCGCCCGTGGTCGATCCGGTCGTCGGGGGCCGGCCGCTCGTCACGCCCGCGTGGGTAGGGGGCACGATCATAGCCACCGGGCGGGCCGTAGGGGTCCTCCTGATAACCGCGGCCCCCCCGGGACTGGTCGGGGTAGCCGTCGCGGCCATACCCGCCATACGCGTCGCCGCCGCGCGGGTCGCCGCCGCGCGGCGGGTCCGTCACCCCGGGCAGGTCGGCTGGCGAACGGCGGATGCCCAACGGGTCGTAGCCATCTGGACCGTCCGCATCCGGGCCGGTCTGCTCGGCTGGCCCACGCCGGCGGTTCCCGTCAGCCGAGCGGCCGGGGGCATCTGCTCCGTAGGGAGCTCGCCCGCCGTCCTCCGGACGGTATTCGTACCTCTCCTGACCACTCATGATCCCAATTCCGCACCGATCGCAGTAGTCGGGTCGTGAGACAGGTGCCCCGTAGGGCATCGTGCCCTCACCTGATCACCGGTTCACCCGGAGGGTCCTCGTCGACCGTGTGTCAAGGACCATCTCATCGATCTCATCGATCTTCTTGACGTTCTTCTTCAACCGAACCGTACCTGTTGTGGCATTGTCGACGTGAACCACCTTCTGTAGGAGGCGGTAGGTGTCTCCGTTGCCGGAGGCGAGCGCCAGCTGAGCGCCGCGTCCGAGCAACAGTGTCGCAGTCGCCTCGTCGTCGGCCCGACGCGCCTCCAGACCCCGTAGCACCGCGGCCGCGAGTTCCGCCTGGTCGGTGTAGTGGGCGACCGGGTCGTTGATCCGGCTCCACTGGGTCTCATCGTCCGTCCAAACCGCTCGGACCAGCGCCTTTGACGTCACCCGGCCGTCGACGACGAGGCTGACCCGCGCCGCCAGCGCCTCGGTTCCCAGCGCGCGGGCGGGCACCTGGACATTCAAATGGTAGTCGCGCGACTCGATTCCCCACGCGCCGGTACGGTACCGGAAGGTACTCGTTCTGGTAGACCTCCGCGGCGAAGGCGCTCATCAGTCCTCCACCCGGGCGGCCACCACCGTGATGTTGTCGTGTCCCCCGGAGTTGATGGCGAAGTCGACGAGGTGGCGGGCGACGTCGATGGCCTCGCAGTGGGGTGGGAGCTGGTTGACGAGCGCGGCCATCACGTCTGGCCGGGACGCGTAGTTCCACAGCCCGTCGCTGCAAACCAGTACCGTGGCCGGCGCCTCGATCGGGAACATCTCGGTGTGCGGCGCGACGTCCTCGACGTCGCCGCCCAGCCAGCGGGTGAGGGTGTGCGCCCGCCGGTGCGTCTCGGCCTCGTTGGCCGGGATGAGCCCCGCGCGCGCGGCCTCGGCCGCCCAGGTGTCGTCGGCGGTCAGCCGCTCGCACCAGCGCGGACCGAGCAGGTAGACCCGGCTGTCGCCGACCCAGCCGACTGTGACCATGCCCGGCCCGTCCGGGGTCGGCGGGGTGACGATGGCCGCGGCGAACGTGCACGACGGCGCCATCCGCCCCTCGGCCGCGCTGAGTTGGGCGATGGTCGCCTGGGCCGCGTCGACGGCGGCGTGCAGCGCGGCCTCGGCGTCCTCCGGGGAGAACCCGCCGACAACCGCGCGGGGCGATGTTCGCGGCTTCTTGTAGTCGGCATACGACGGTTCGAGGATGTCGAGCATCTCCTCGGCCCGGCTGACGCCGCGCGACGGGCGGGTGCCGTGGTGGACGGGGCGCCCCGGGCCGTGGGCACGCACCGCATCCGCGAGGACGGCCATGGCCGCGGCCGCCGCGGCGGCCGAGGCCTGCCCGGAGCCCGGAGTGGTCGATACGCCGTCACACACCACCGCGATCAGCGTGCCGTACACGACGGCCAGGCCCATGGCGTCCTCGTTGGTGGTGTGCCGGACGCCGCGGTCGCACACGCCGGCGAGCTGGCCGAGGTCGACCTCGCTGTGGTCGGCGTCGCCGTGGCCGGGGTGCGGACCCTCCAGCCCGTGACCACAGACCTCGCAGTACCGGTCGTCGGCATACACCGGTGCCGCGCACACCGGGCAGCGACCCAGGTCGTCGTCGAGTTCGAACGGCCCGCTCCCGGTGATCTGGTAGGCGACCGTGGGGGCGTCGTCATGCGGGTTGAGGTCCACCGTCATGCCGCCGGGAGAAATCGGACGCGGCCGGAAACAGCCGGGAGAACGCATGCGGGCGGTGTGCGCAGAGCCATGTGCTGGGTGCCTCCTGCCCCTGACGATCGGGTCGTCGATGCTCGCCGTGGCCGTCTCGGGACACCGACGGCGCGCGCCCGATGATCGACCGAAGTGGTCGCACTCGTCGAGCTGGTCATCACACATTCATGGAGATGTATTCTCCCAGCTTCCCCCACGGCACGTCGAGGGTGTAAATCGCCGTGCCGGCGACCTGATCCGACGCGCCCGCCATCGTCGGCGGGCGACCCTAAAAGAGCGTAAAGGCCGGGGGTGGATGGTGGCAGGGCCCCCGCATCCCGGGGAACCCCGGGCCTGCCGATCGGCGTGGTCACGCGGCCGCCGCTCATGACCCGCACCTCCGCTCGCGTCGTCACGTCGTCTCCCCGGGTCCGCCTGGGCCGCCGGGCCGGGAGGTGGCGCTCAACGTTCTATGCCGGGCATTCTCCAGGAATGTCACCGCCGCGGCGGTGACACCGCCAGGTCRGGGAGCACACCCGCCGAACGCCCGCGACGGCGTGYCGCGCGGCCCGGCAGCCGTGACGAGCGCGGTACCGTAGGCCTCCACTCCGCCGAGCATGGTGAGACTGGCATCGAGATCGTCGATGWTGATCAGGTGGTTCCCCGCCTTCGCCATGGGGCACCAGCGGTCTTCGGCCCGCGACCACCCGGCGGCGGGTGGAAGAACGATGCGCACCTGACCCTCCTGACGCCGGTGAGGAGCGGCCGGACCACATCAGGTCGGGCCGTGGGCCTGCCGGCCCTCAGGATAGGGCGCCGGGTCCCCGGAAACGGCCATGTCGAGGTATGCCCATGGCAGAGCTCCTCCGCCGAGTTCCCGCCGAGCTCTCGCCGAGCGCGCCCCGACACGCCGGTGTCGTCCGCCGTATACCGTGGTCACATGGTCATTCCCCGGGCGTGTACTGGTCGGTGGTCCTGATGGCCGGCGCCGCTCGCCGGGACAGCGGGATCGCCCGCGGCGGTCAGGGCGGTCGGGCCGCCAAGGCCGGTTCCCACCGCAAGGGGGCCTCCACGGGCAGCGGCGGTCACGGCCGCAAGGCGCTGGAGGGCCGTGGGGCCACTCCGCCCGCGCAGCTGCGCCCCGGCCATCCCGCCCAGCGTCGTGCGGCGGCGGCTGCGGCGGCCCGTTCCGCCTCGGCCGGAGCCGAGCGGGGTCGAGCGGCCGCCGGCCGGCGCGGGGATGGTGGCCGCGCCGTCGCAGCTGCGGCCACCACCGGGCCGAGCGCCGTGGGGGGTTCCGCGGGGGCCGGGCGCCCACGGCGGACCGAGGGCGACGAGCTGGTGGTCGGGCGCAACGCGGTGGTCGAGGCGCTGCGGGCCGGGGTACCGTCGTCGACCCTTTTCATCGCCGGCGGGCTGGACTTCGACGAGCGGCTCGCCGACGCCCGCCGGCTCGCCGGGCGGGCCGGGATCGCCGTGGCCGACGTCGGCCGCACGGATCTCGACCGGATGTGTGGCACCGCTCCGCATCAGGGTCTCGCCCTCGTGGTACCGCCGTTCCGGTATGCCCATCCGGATGATCTCCTCGCCCGCGCGCGCTCGTCCCCTCCGGGTCTGCTGGTGGCGTTGGACGGGGTCACCGATCCTCGCAACCTCGGGGCCGTGGTGCGCTCGGCCGCCGCCTTCGGTGCCCACGGCGTCGTCGTTCCGGAGCGTAGGGCCGCCGGCGTGACCGCCGCGGCCTGGAAGACCTCGGCGGGGGCTGCCGCCCGGCTGCCGGTGGCGCGCGCCACCAACCTCGCCCGCACGCTCGTCTCCTACGCGGCGGGCGGCCAGTTCGTTGTCGGTCTGGCCGCGGACAGTGAAGTGAGCATCGACGAGCTCACGATGGCGACCGACCCCCTCGTCCTGGTGATCGGTTCCGAGGGACGCGGGTTGTCCAGGCTGGTCGAGCAGCGCTGCGACGTGAGGGTCCGGATCCCCATGGCGGGTGCGGTGGAGTCCCTCAACGCGGGGGTGGCCGCCGGGATCACGCTGGCCGAGATCGCCCGCCGCCGTCGGATCGGCTGAGCCTGCCGATCGGTGGGTCCGCCGGGTCTCCGCCGGGCGGGGCCGCGGAAGTTGAGCTGGCCGACGTCGCCGTGACCGGGAAACCGTGACCGGGAAACGTAGCGCGCAGCCCCGTGTCCCGGACGGGACACGGGGCTGCTGACCGCGCGCCGATCAGTACCGGCCGGGCGCGGACGGTGAAGGCTGGCGCGGGAAGTCGGGCAGCTCAGATCTTGTGACCCCAGCACGGCTTCGAGGCGTACCAGGGGCTCGTCCCCTGCTGGGCGTACAGGATGCGGGCGCGCTGCCACTGCTCGGCGACGCTGGCGTGCTGCGGCAGACCCTTGCCGCCGACCCCGTGCCAGGTGCTGGGCAGAAACTGGAACAACCCGCCGGCGCCGATGGAGTTGACCGCGCGGGGGTTCCCCCCGGACTCACAAGGGATCACCTTGGAGAGGAAGTGGTCGGCGTTCGTCGACGCGCTGGCCGGTTGGGACAGCGCGAGGCCACCGCCGATCGAGGCCGCGAGAGTGGTGGCGGCGATCAAGGCCCGGGAAYCGAGCCTGATGCGGTTGAGACCACGAGCGAGCGAACGAGCGTTGGACATTGAGTTGCCCTTCCCCACGCCTGCGAGGTGAGCTGTCGGGTTCGGGCTGGGAATGCCCGGCCGCGCATCGCGGCTTCACCCCGAGGACGTCTTTTATCGGCGCCCGGAATTGGTTCCCCCGCTCCTGCCAAAGGTTTGATTCTCGTCGAGCGGGGGCAGGATTCGGCGTGCCGCCCGACGCATGCCATCAGGTGACGGCACGGCAACGAACATAGCTGAGAGTGACCCGGGAAAAACAAGAGTACGTGAGGATGYACACAGTGCACCCCACTTACTTGTCCCGATCTTTTTAATGGTGTTTCGCGCCCGCGTGCGCGCCCGATCCTAGAGGTTGTTCAGTGGGCTGAAAATCCCCAGTTCGTGGCTGGGTCGTCACGCTGACGGTAAACAATACGCGATGCGTGGGGAATCTGTTCCGCCGCGTGGCGATCGAGCCTCCACTACCCGCTGCCGGCAGTCTCTAACCAGGTTCCGAAAAAATCTGTGTCGACGTTCCGGCGGACCCGCACCTATCGCCTGCTTTCCGGACTATACGGCACGAGGGAACCATGTCATATGTCGGATCTAACAGTCCGTGTCGGACACCCGGTCCCGGCGCTGCGCCGTCGGCACGTCGGCACGTGGGCACGTCGGCATGCCGACGTGCCGCCCGCGGGGCGGGTGCGTTCGGGTTGGTCAGCGGTTGTAGGACCAGGCCGAGCCGGTACCCCGGTACTGCTCCACCGGGATCGGTGTGGTTCCGGCCCGCATCCGATCCGTGTAGAGCTGACCGTGCAGGTGATCGATCTCGTGAGCGACGAGCCGCRCCAGCCCCTGCCGATAGACGGTGATGTGCCGGTTGCCATCGATATCGGTGTGTTCGACGTGCAGCTCCAGCGGCCGGGGGACGAGGCCACGGACGTCGAAGAAGCTCAGGCAGCCCTCGTACTGCTCGTCGGTCTCTCGGGAGGTCTCGATGACGCTGGGGTTGAGCAGCGTGAGCGTGTCGCCGCCCGCGGTACGCACGRTCGCCGCGGCGCGGTTGATGCCGACCTGCGGCGCGGCGATGCCCAGGCCCTTGCCGAAGGTGTGCAGGGCGGACACCCGTTCGAGGGCGGAGGACAGTTCGGCGACGACCCGGCGCGCGTCTTCGGCCTCGTTGGGCAGAGCGAACGGGCGGGCCGGCTGCCGCAGGATCGCCTCACCCTCCTGCACGATGCCGACGGCCGCCATCTGATCGCTGGGACGTGTTCCGGTCTCCGTGGCCGGATCACGTTCCGGCACGGTGGCCCGGAAGTTCCATTCCAGCCGGTAGCGGGCGTGCAGCGGCGGCTCGGTGGTCGACCAGGTGAAGATCCGCCGGTCGCCGGAGTCGGTGYGGGCGACTGCGGTCCGCAACGGGAAGGCATCGGCGGTCATCGACGTCTCCATGCCCCAGACCACGGGATCCAGCTCGGCCGGAAAGTCCAGCCGCACCGAGAGGAAACTCGTCGGTACCCRCACGGCACGCTGGAACCACGGCCCCCACTTCTCCCTGCTTACCTGGTAGCTGTAGTTGATCCACGCCGATTCGCCGGGATAGAGCGGAAATCGTCCTCGGCTGTTCTCGAAGAGCAGCCAGACCTCCTTGAGCGCGTCCCAGTCGGTCTTGACCTGCCAGGCCATCTGCTCGCCGCCACAGTGCGCGCTGAGCTGGAGGTCCTCCCAGCGCAGCGGATCGGATCGGTACAACCGCGCGGAGCGTTCCGGATCTCCCGGGAACCGGTCGACCGATATCCGCATCAGATACCGGGTTACCGGTTCGCTGCCGGCGTTGAGAAGACGTCTTCGCTGGTGGGCGACGTACATGCTGTCGTCGTAGCGGAGTTCGGCCCGGTCCTCCTCGACGACCAGGCCCCCCGGTCCGGGGGGGAGCCGGCCCGGGCTCTCGRCGACGACGGGGCCGGGGGCCGGGGCCGGGTCGACGGAGGGGGTCGCGACGTGGGCTACCGGCGTCGGGCCGGATCCGGCCGGAACCGTTGGCGGCCCGGGCGGCTCGCGCACGTCCCGTGCCGCCTCCCACGGCCGTGCGGCCAGGTGGAAATAACTGCCCGGGATGCGCAGCGCGTCGGTGATGCGTTCGATCAGGGAGAGCCGGGCGATGTGGTCCTCGCCCTGCATGATCCGGCTGACCCTGCTCTGGCTGAGCCCTTCCACCGGAGATGCGATGCGATTCTGGCTGGCACCGTCGTACTTCTTCATCAGCCGGAACACCGTGCGGAAGTCCCGCGTCGCGCACGCCGCCCGGAAGTCCTCCCGGGCCAGCAGCCTGGGCGATACCCGGTAAGGTCCAGATTCGTACGACATCGAAACGGCCTTCCATGTCGGTACGGTCGGTGAAGGCCGGAGTGAAATCGGGCGATCAGTCCTCCGTCAGTCGACACATCAGGATAACGACGCCATGTCAAACGGGCACAGATGTCCGGCTGAATGCTCGACTGTCGGGTATCCGACAGCGCGGGATCGGCGGTTTCCCCGATCTTTCCGGGTTTTTGTGGTAAGGCGGATGTCGTGTCTGACTCCTTRCGGACAGCGACGGCTGCTGGTGGCGTGCTGTCGCCGCCGGCCGGGGTGACAGGAGGCGCACCCGCCGCCTGGAAAGAGCTCGTTCCACCCAAGGAACTAGGTCTTCGTCCCGTGGCGATCCGGGCTGCCCTAGCGGCGCGATCCGGGCCTGATGCCCACCGATGCCGCCTCGCTCCTCGATGTCCGACGGCCCGTCGCGGCGGACAACTGTGGAGGGTTAGGCACGGTTTGGCGGCCGTAAACCGGTTCGCCTCCCAATATCTTCGCTTTCGGCCATCTATTCGCGATCTTCGGCGTTTCGCGCCGGGACATCCTCGGCCAAGGCCGTGCGGATGCGACCGCCGAGACGGCCGGGTAGTTCGGTCAACGGGGTCCAGCGGTAGTCAGGGAGCGACCCAACCACAACTGATCAACCAGATGTGGGGGGTCAAGTTTCCGAGACTCGTGGCCCATACGAGAAAGGCATGCCTGACTGACGTTTCCGGATCCCGGTCGCCTGCGTCAGTCTTGGTGGCAGGCCGGTCCCGCCCCGCGTCGAGCCGCGACCTCCGCCGGGCGGGGCCGGCGTGATGCCGAGCCGCGGCCGGGCGCGACGCCCAAGACCTCCGTCGGGGGGCTATGGACAGGTGGCCCTGCCCTGCCCAAGCAGGGCCACCCTCGGCCTCCGTTCAGCCCTCGCCGGTGAAGTGCAGAGTGACGCGATGCCGGTCCGACGGCCAGGCGGGCACCTGGAGAACGCTCCGGTGGGCTGTCTTTCCCCGCGGCGTCATCGCGACTTCGACCGAGCGCTCACCCGCCGGGATGAACACATCTACGCCGGTGATGAAGCCGATCCCGAAATACGCCGGAATCGGCATTGTGAGGTGGGTGACGCCGTCGGAATTCCGGTCGAACAGGTAGACGCCCAGGGCCAGTTTGGACCGGGGCGCGTCGGCGGCGTTCAGCACGTTCTTCCCGTCGATGCTGAGGACGTCGTCGGCGTTCCCCTGGTCCCCCCACCATTCGAGCGGGCGTTCGACGACCAGATCGGTGTGCCCGGGACCGGTCTCCATCCCGCCGCCGATCTCCTGGCCCGGCTGGCTCGTCAGCAGACGTACGAGGTGATCGTCGCGGCGGAACGGCTGGTAGTAGAAGTGGTGGTCGGGTTCCCCGCCGCGTACGATCACGAACTCGTAGGTGGAGGCGCCGTCACCTCGGAACGGACCCCAGGATCCGTCGCCGGAGAGGTGGAAATAACCTTTGAGGCTGTTCGCCCCCCGCCGACCCGTCCGTGGGTCGACCCGGTGAACCTCCAGCCTGGCGTCCCGCACACCGACATTCATCGGATAGCGCAGGGCCCGGCCGGAGATCTCGATCGGGCCCTGCTTCGGCACCACGTCGGTCGTGTGCGGAGTGGTTCCGGTGAGAAACCGGTACATCTCCCTGAAGGTGGCCGTCGAGGTCAGGAGCTGGGCGCGGTCCTGGTCGACGAACCGCACGTTGACGGCCCCCTCGACGCGCCGGGTCGGATCGTTCTCGCCCCAGACCGCCAGGGTGGGCACTCCGGCCGGGGGTCTACCCGCGAGCGAGCCTCCGACGGTGACGTAGTGCGCGACCCGGTTCGCCCGGTCGGATGAGCTGGTCAGGTACCGCTCGCTTAGCGCGGCGCCCTCGAGATGTGCCACCAGATCGAGCTTCTTCGCCCCGGTTGCCTTGAGGATACTAGCGATCTTCGCATCGAGGTCCGGAAGGACCTCCTCGACGGAGTTGGCCGAGGACGACGCATCGTAGTCGAAGGCCTCGACGTAGTCGACGGGATAGCCGTTTGCGGTGAATCGTTGCGCCGGTGTCTCGAAGAGGCTGCCCGACCCAAGGCTGCCGTGCACGAACAGGATCGGGAGGCGAGAGGCGTCCGGGGCGRCGACCGCGGCCTCCGCCAGCTCCCGCGCGAGCGCCGGGGAGCGTCCCGCGCCGGACTCCGTGCCACCAGCGCCGGAACAGGCGACCGCCAGTCCGGCGATGGCAAGCGCGCTCAGCAGGTGGAAGTAACGGCGGCGAGCCACTCGACGTCCCTTTCCCTCGGGATATCCGACGGCCACGCACCGGGCCACCGTCAGCATTTCTCCTGTCGGTTACACCTCGGTAGCGGCGCACCACTGGATCGGACGTTCTGCGCGTCCGACACGTCTCGTGCCAGAGCACAGTACATCGGGCCGGCGCATGTGACGGCCAGGCCCTCGTGAGCTTCGGTGCGGACGCGGCCGTTCCCCTGGTCAAAAACAAGGTGCGGGCCCGGCCGGTCGCCTGTCATCATCTCGGCATGGACAGCGTGGCCGGYGGGGTTCCGCATCAGGAGATACGGTCGCCTGGCATCGGTTCCCGTGGCGCCGGTCAAAACGGCACCGGCCTGGACGATGTCGGCACCGCCGTGGACAACCTCGTTTCCCGCCGGGTGGAGCGGCATGCCGCCCTGCGTTCCTATCTGCGTTTCGTCGCGACCTTCAAGGGGCCGGCTCTCCTGGTCGTCGGTGTCTTCGTCCTGTCCAACAGCCTGCTCGCCGTGATACCGGTCCTCATCGGCYTTCTCGTGCAGGCTCTCGCCAGCGCCCCGGTACAGACCCACGACGCGTACCTGTACGCCGGCGTCCTTCTCGCGTGCAACATCGGCCATGACCTGACCTGGCGTGGTGCCGAGGTGCTGTATCTCCGGCTACTCAACCACCGGGGCTACGAATACGAGAACATTCTCTTTGGAAATGTCATAAACGAGCGATATCCATACTTCGTCGKCAAGTTCACCGGAAAGATCAGCAGCTATGTGAGCACGCTCGGCCGCGAGTTCCGAGAGATCCTCGAGACGGCGTGCTTCACGTACGTTGAACAGCTGGTCAAGGTTCCGGCGATCCTAATGATCATGTTTTCGGTTAACCTTTACTCGGGCCTGACCTTCCTGGGTTCCGTCGCGATCATGCTTCTTGTTGGCAGGCACACCGTCCGTCGTTCGGCCCGCGCGGAGAAGCGGCTCGCGGACGAGGTCTCGGAGATGGACGGTTACGTGATCGACGTCATCTCGAACTTCGTGAGCGTGAAGTCGTTCCTCCAGGAGGAGGCCGAGTACGAGCGGGTCCGCCGGCGTCGTCGCCAGGTCATCGCCGCCGCGTATCGCTCGTCCTTCTGGAGCATTGTGTTCTGGACCTCGATGAGCCTCGTGGTCCGGTACCTCGTCTGGCCGGTGTCGATCGTCCTCAACCTGTATCTATTCCTCCACGGTGAGATGAGCCTGGCCCAGTTCACGACCTTTCTCTCCGCGCTGGTCCTCTTCTCCGACTTTATCTGGGGGACGGTGTGGGAGATTGCGCAGCTCAATCTCCGACTCGCCCGCATCGAGGAGGCCTACCACTACCTCTTCGCCGGTCGGAACATCCTGTCAGCCGGTCCGGATAATTCGGCCAGTCCGGATAATTCAGCCGGTTCAGCTGGTTCAGGCCGTCCTGCGGTTCTTCCCGCGGTTTCCGGTCGGCTGCAGTTCCAGGGCCTGTCGTTCGCCTATCCCGAGAACGACCGGAACCTCGTGCTMGCGGGCATCGACCTGGCCATCGAGCGGGGCGAAAAGATCGGCATCGTGGGTCGCAGCGGAAGCGGCAAGACGACGTTYATCAAGCTGTTGCTAGGCTACTACCCGCTCCCACCGGGCATGGTCGCCGTGGACGGTGTTCCGGTGTCCAACCGCCAGCTCGCTCGGGGTATCTCCTACGTTCCGCAGGACACCACCCTCTTCCACCGGTCCATCCGGGACAACATCGTCTACGGGACCGCGGGCCCGGTGACCCAGGCGCAGGTGGAGGCGGCGGCGCTGCGGGCCCACGCGCACAGCTTCATCTCGCGGGCGCCCGACGGTTACGACACCGTCGTCGGGGAACGTGGCATCAAACTCTCGACCGGGCAACGGCAGCGGATCGCCATTGCCCGCGCCTTCCTGGACGACAAACCCATCCTCATTCTGGACGAGGCGACGAGCGCGCTGGACAGCGAGAGCGAGGTACTCGTCCAGAACGCACTCGAGAACCTGTGGCGAGACAAGACGGTGATCGCCGTCGCGCACCGGCTGTCGACCCTGCTGCACATGGACCGCATCGTCGTCCTCGACGACGGCCGCGTCGTGGAGCAGGGGTCCCATCGCGAGCTGCTCGAGCGGCGGGGGCGCTACCACCGGCTGTGGCAGCGGCAGAGCGGAGGAATGATCCCGGTCGAGTAGTCGCCGGATGATGGTGACCACCCGACCACGACGAGCGGGTATCCTCTCCTGCCCCCTACAGAACCGTTGACGGAGCCCGCGCAGGGCTGTTAGCTTGCCCAAACGAAACGAAAATCGTTTTCGTTTCGTTTGAGTCAACGGGGGCATCCGCTGTCCATCGATCAACCTACGTCGGTACGTGCCACGCCGACGCCATCCGTGGGTGCCGCGGACGCGGTACGGCTGCGGGCGGTGGCGGCGCTTCGACCCGCCCGCGGGATGCCCGCGGTCACTGCCTGCGCCGTGCTGCCGCGCACGGCGCGCGGCGCGYGCGGCAGATTCTTGATCACTCTGCTCGCCCTGGTGCTGGCGACACCGATCGTTGTTGGGGCAGCGATCGGCGTGGGTTCGGTATCGGTGCCTCCCGGTGAGGTGTGGTCCAGCGTCGTGGCTCATCTGACCGGCAACGGTGCTCAGTCCTCGATGATCAACGWTCAGATTATCTGGCAGGTGCGGACGCCGCGGGTGTTGCTGGCGTTCGTGGTGGGTGCGGGCCTGGCCGTGGCCGGAGCCGTGCTGCAGGCGGTGGTGCGTAACCCCCTCGCCGATCCGTATGTGCTGGGCGTGTCCTCGGGTGCCTCCGTCGCCGCGGTCGCTGTCCTCACCCTGGGAGGGGTCTCGTCGTCGGGGCTTGCCGCGGCGGTGGGGGTGTCRGGGGCGGCGTTCATCGGTGCCGTTCTCACCCTGGCTCTCGTGATCGCGTTAGGGCGTAGGCGCGGTTACCTGGACCCGCAACGGCTGCTGCTCGCGGGGGTGGCGCTGACCTATCTGTTCCAGGCTGGCACCAGCTACCTGCAGTTGCGGGTCGGCTCGAACCAACTCGCCGCGGTGCTGTTCTGGCTGCTGGGAACGGTGTCGGGGGCCGAGTGGGACACACTGGGGCTGCCCGCRTGCATCGTCGTGGCCGCGACGCTGTGGCTGCTGGCGCAGGCCCGGTCGTTGAATGCCTTGCTGCTCGGTGATGAGGCCGCCGCCTCGCTGGGGATCCCGGTCAGCCGGCTGCGGACCCAGCTGCTGATCGTCACCGCCGCTCTGACAGCGTCCGTCATCTCCGTCGCCGGCGGTGTCGCGTTCGTCGGCCTCATTGCGCCGCACTGCGTGCGGATGCTTATCGGGTCGGACCACCGGCGGCTGCTCCCGGTAACGGCGCTGCTGGGCGGAACGTTCCTCGTGCTGGCCGATCTCCTCGGCCGGGTCGTGGCCCGGCCGTTGGAGCTGCCGTTGAGCATTATCACCGCGGTCGCCGGGGTGCCCTTCTTCCTCGTGCTGCTGCGCCGGTCGGGACGGGCGAGTGGTGCCTCGTGACGGGCCTTCGCCTGGAAGGTCTGGGTGTCGTCGCCGACGGGGTACAGATCGTGCGCGACCTGACGGTCGGCTGTCCCCCCGGCGCCTTCGTCGGCCTGGTCGGTCCGAACGGCAGCGGGAAGTCGACCGTGCTGAAGACGGTCTACCGGGTGGTGCGGCCGACGTCCGGTGCGGTGCTGCTCGACGGAACTGACCTGGTCAGGGACCTCACCCCGCGCCAGTCGGCGCGGCGGGTCGCGGCCCTGGCGCAGGAAAGCCCCGATGGCTTTGACTTCACCGTCCTTGAGGTGGTCGCGACCGGGCGGACCCCCCACCAGAGCGCGTGGAGCCCGACCTCGACCGGKGATCATGAGATCATCTCGGCCGCGCTCGACACCGTGGGCATGGCCGCGCACGCCGGGCGGGCGTTCGCGTCGCTGTCCGGCGGCGAGAAGCAGCGGGTCCTGCTGGCGCGCGCCCTCGTGCAGGCACCGTCGGTGCTGATCCTGGACGAGCCGACCAACCATCTGGATATCAGCACCCAGCTGAGCCTGCTGGAGTTGGTGCGCTCACTCGGGATCACCGTGCTCGCCGCGTTACATGACCTCAACCTCGCGACGGCCTTCTGTGACCGGCTCTATGTCCTGCACGACGGCGCGGTGATCTGTTCGGGCAAACCGGAGGACGTCCTGACCGCCGACCTCATCGGCCGCGTGTTCGGGGTGCGCGCCGACCGGAGCGTCCACCCGGTGACCGGCCGCCTCCAGCTCGCTTTCTCCAGTCTTCCCTTCCCCAGCCTGCCTTCTTCCAGCCTGCCCGGAACAGACGAGCCGGCCCCGGTGGTAGCTGGCGCGGAAATCCMGATAAAGCAATGACCCGATGAAGCAATGGAAGGAGACAGAACCCGATGAAGAAACTCGGCGCCGGCGTCGCGGTCGCTGCCCTGCTCGTTGTTACCGCCGGTCTCACCGGCTGCGGGTCCGGTTCGACCACCGGCGCGGGCAGTGCGAGCGCGGCCGATGCCCGGTCGGCCCCGGCCGGTACCCGCTATCCCGTTGAGGTGGCGAACTGCGGCCGGACCCTGCACTTCGACGAGGCCCCGGCGCGGGTCGTCTCCGGGTGGACCACCAGTACCGAGCTCCTCATCGAACTGGGCCTGACGGACCGGATTGTTGGCCAGTACAACACCAGCAGCGGCACACCGGCGGCGAAGTACGCCAGTGTGGAGGCGAAGCTACCCGCCCTCGGTACCGGCGCACCGACCCGGGAGGCGCTGCTCGCCGCCCGGCCCGACCTGATCTGGGCGGATGGYAGCTATCTGTTTGACGGCCGGCAGCTCCCCACGATCGCCGAGCTGGCCGCCCAGGGCACCCAGGTGATGATTCTCAGCGGGTTCTGCACCGACGACGCCACCAAGGCGACGGTCCGTGACGTCGATACCGACCTGACCGCGCTCGGCATGATCTTCGGCATTCCGGGCCGGGCCAGGCAGGTCCAGGCCGACATCAACGAACGGCTCCGCCAGGTCGCGACGAAGATCCAGGGCAGGGACCCCGTCCCGGTCGCGGTGGTCGCCACCTACCAGGGAACCGTCTACACCTACGACGGCGTCTACACCGACATCGCGCGGCTCGCCGGGGCGCGGAACATCTACGCGGGCACCCTGCCCAAGGGCAAATACTTCAGTGAGCTGTCGGTGGAGGACCTCATCAGCAAGAATCCCGGCACCCTCGTCTATCTGCTCAGCGGCAGCGAAACCGAGGCCGAGGCCCGCAAGTTCCTCACCTCCCGGCTCCCGACCGTGGCGGCAGTCCGCAACAACCGTGTGTTCTTCCTCCCGCAGTCGGACTCGGCCAACCTCGCCGGCGTGGAAGGCGTGACAAAGCTGGCCGCCGCGCTGCACGCCTGAGCCGCAGACCCAAAAATGTGGAATGTGGGACGACCTGAGATGAGTAACAACCTGAGATGAGTACGGTACCCGCCTTCCGGCTTTTCCTGGCGAGCCGGGCTGTCTCCTGGGCGGGTTCGGCGATGACGCTCGTCGCGCTCCCGGTGCTGCTTTTCCAGCGCACCGGGAGCGGCACGCTCGCGGGCGTGCTGGTCGGTCTCGAAGCGGTGCCCTACCTCGTGCTCGGACTGCCCGCTGGTGCCCTGGTCGACCGCTGGGATCACCGGCGCACGATGGTGGTCACCAGTTGCCTCAGCGGCCTGACGATGGCCAGCATCCCCGTGGCCAACTGGGCGGGTGTCCTCACCACACCCCATCTGCTGATCTCCGCGGTGCTTGTCRCATCGGTCTTCGTGTTCTTCGATGCGGCCAGCTTCGGCGCAGTCCCGGCGATCGTGGGACGGGACGCGGTGGCCGCGGCGACCGGGGCGATGGTGTCGGTGAGCACCGTTGTCAACCTGGTCGGGCCGGCCGTCGGCGGGGTGGCCGCGGCCACGGTGGGCGCAGCCAGTGTGCTCGCCCTCGATGCGCTCAGCTACCTGGTCGGTGCCATCCTGCTCTCCCGGGCGCGCTGGGCCGTGCCGGCCGCAGCCGACCGGAGCAGGGCCGACCGGAGCGGGCCGGCTGGCAGCCGGGTGAGCCGGACCCGTCGCGACATCGCCGAGGGCCTGGGTTACATCCGGGGGCATCGCCTCATCCGGACTCTGACCCTGCTCGGGGCCGGCAGCAGCCTGTCCGGGGGCGCGGTCACCGGCCTGGTCGTCGTCGTCGCGGTACGGCAGTTCGGCCTTCCCGACGACGACCCGCGGATCGGTCTCCTCTACGTCGCCGCCGCGCTCGGAACGCTGATCGTCAGCCAGCTGCTCAGCCGCGTGCACCGACACGTCCCCACCGGAACGATCACRCTCGGTGCGCTCGGAGCCAGCACGCTCGCCCTGATCGGCTGGTCTCTGAACACGGCGTGGCTGCCAGGGATGGGCATCCTGCTGCTCTGGCAGGCCAGCACCTCCCTGGTCATCCTAAACGGCATCGTCGTCCGGCAAGCCGTCACCCCCCTACGCCTGCAGGCCCGGGTCAACACCACCGCGAGGATGATCGCCTGGGGCGGAACGCCGCTGGGTGCCGTGCTCGCCGGCATCCTCGCCGATGCCTGGGGCACCCGGGCCGCTCTGCTGACCGCCTCGGCCGGCGTCGGCCTGGCGCTGGTAGCGGGCCTGATGGCAGGCCTCAGCCACACCGGCAGGCTTCAGGACCTGATCAGGGCCGACGAGGCACCGGCCAACCCGCCGCAGGCCGGGCCCGGTGGGCCGGACGCCGCGGTCCGGGCGGTGACAGCCGCCGAATGAGCCCCCGAACGAGCCGCCCGGCGGATGTGTGGATATCAGCCCATCCCCACGTCGCTCGTGCTAGCGTTCCTTTTGAAAACGAAAACCGTTTTATTGCGAAGGAGGTGAAGCATGGCGGAGATCTCGTTCGAGGAGCTGGCCGAGGCGCCGGTCCTCGCTGCCCCGCAGGACCCGACCACGCACGCGCTCGTCCAGAGCCCGTTCGCGTGGGACGACGAGGAGTAGTGCCGCCGGTTCACTGAAGGCGCCGAGCGCACCTTGGTGAGCCAGTGCAAGCCGTGACCGTCGGTGCCGTCAGTTTCTCGGACGTCCTCGACGGTCACGGTCTCTACCGGGTTCATCCCGGCCCGCGCGCGACCCGTGCCGGCCATGACCCCTGCCGGCCGCAACCAGCCCATCACGACCAGCCCATCACGACCAGCCCATCACGACCGCGACACACCCGATGAGGAAAGCCGACGTGTTCTCTCCTGGCCACCATCTCTACCGGGCCGCCGACGGGAGTTGGCGTTACAGCGCCCCCGGGGACGTCTTCGTCCGAATTGGCGGCGAGGACCGCCTGCTCGCCCTCGTGCGGAACGTCGCGGCCGGGGCCACCCAGCTGCCCCTGCCCGATGCGGACCGACCCGCCGTCGAGCGCATGACCGCCGCGCTCACCGATCGCGGCGTGTTCGTCGGCCCGGGGCGTGCGGGGACCGTTCCGGCTGGCTGGAAGGTGCACCTCGACGGCGACAGTCCGGTCGTCGGGAAGCTCACCGAACTCCTGGGCGACATCATCGATGACGTCGAGTGCACCGTGGGCCCGGCGGACGAGGCCGCGGTAGCCGGCTCGGACGCCGTCGTCAGCTGCGCCCGGTGGCTGCCGGACTCGCACTGGTGCCGGCTCGATCAGTGGTGCGCGGCGCACCACACGCCATGGCACGGCTGCTACGCCGAGGGCGACACGTTCGTCGTGGGACCCCTGTCGATGCCGGGCCGTACGGCGTGCTACCGGGACACCAGAGGACGTCGGCTCGCCGCGGCCGCTCTCCCCGACGAGCTGATCGCCCACTGGGCTTACCTCGATTCCGACGCGGTCAAGCCGCCGGCACCGTTCACCCCGGCAGCCACCGCGGTGCTGGCGGGGCTGCTCGCCGCCGACCTGCGGGCGCTGGCGGCGGGAAGCACCGTGCCCAGCGAGGGGCACCAGCTCGTCGTCGATCCGACCACGGCGTCGATCAGCCGGCATCCGGTGCTTCCTCTTCCCAACCTCGCGGTCAACCCGGTCTAGGCGCCGGGGCATGCACGCCATCGACGCGAACCAGGCCGTACCGGCGGCGGACGGCGTCCTGCTGGCGACCGACGTCTACCGTCCCGACCGGCTACCCGCCCCGGCGGTGGTCACTCGCACCCCGTACGGTCGCGGTTCGCTGCTGGCAAACGGCGTCGGGTGGGCGCGGAACGGACTGGCCTACGTTGCCCAGGACGTGCGGGGGCGCTATGGGTCGGGCGGAACCTGGACCCCGTATCAAGGGGAGCGCGCCGATGGCCGGGCGTTGGTCGAATGGGTCCACCGCCAGCCCTGGTGCGATGGGAACGTGATCCTCGCCGGAGCCTCCTACGGCTCGTTCACCGCGTGGGCAGCCGCCGTCACCGTTCCCGAGCTCGTGCGCGCAGTGATCAGCGAGGTACCCGCCGCGGGTCTGCGGCCCGCCAACGTGGACCCGTCGGGGATCCTGCGGCTGGCCGAGTACGCCGGCTGGTGGGCCGAGCACGCCGAGAGCCGCACCAGCAGGAACGGGCTGTCCGCGCAGATGCTGGGCTGTGAGCCGGACCTGCTGCGGCACCTGCCGGTAGCTGACCTCGGCCGGCACCTCTGGGCACGGGTGCCACGCTGGTGGAGCGCCATAGCCCCGGCTCTGTCAGCCCCGGCTCCGTTGACGACCGGCGACAGCCCGGCACCGCATGACCGTACTGGCGACGACCTCGGGGAGGGCATCAGCACGCAGGAACTGGCCCGCTGCTCGCTGCCGTCCCTGCACATCGGCGGCTGGTACGATCTCTTCCTGCCACAGACGCTGTGGCAGTGGGAAACCGCGGGCCGCGACCGCGCTCCGAACAGGCCCGCCCGGGGCCTGGTGATCGGGCCGTGGGGGCACGAGCTGTCGACCCCCGCTTCCAGCTCGGCGGGTGGGCGGGAGCACGGGCCCGCCTCGCAACTGCCGCTGGGACGCCTCCAGGTCGCGTGGATCTTTGACGTGCTGGCCGGCCGGGATGCGTCGATCACCAAGGTGTTCCTCGTCGAGGGCGGACGCTGGCTGGATCGGTGGCCGGCGTCCACCGCCACCCTGGGCCTGCAGGCCAGCGCTGACGGGTCACTCCTGCCGAACCCGCCCGAGCGGCCCGCCGAGCACCGGTTCACCTACGACCCGCTCGACCCCTTCCCCAGCCTCCCGCGGGACTGCGACCGTGCCCCCCTGGACGCCCGCGCCGACGCCGTGGCATTCCGGACCCCGCCACTGACGACGCCGACTGCCATCGTCGGCGCACCCACCGTCACGATGGCCGCAGACACCACGGGCCCCGGCACCGACTGGATAGTCCGGCTGGTGGAGCGGCTCGGTGACGGCCGGGCCTTGGAGGTCACCAGCGGCGCCGCTGCCGTCGGGCCCGGCGCGGCCACGGTGTCGATCCCGCTCGGCGCCACGGCCCTGCTGCTCCACCCCGGCAGCCGGCTGGAGCTGCAGGTCACCAGCAGCGACTTCCCGCGGCTGGCCCGCACCCCCAACACCGGCCAGGACCGGTACACCACCAGCGCCACCCGGATCGCCACCCAGACCATCCACACCGGTCCAACCCGCGGCTGCCGGGTCGACCTGCCCGTGCTGGAGCACCCGTGAGATCAACCACCCCCGCGCCGGCCGAACGGCGTCTCGTCGACCGCCGACTCGGCGTCCTCACCCAGATCGTTCCCTACCAGCCGAGCCCCGCCATGCCGCGTTGCTGGGTCGGCTGGAGCGCCCGTGMCGCCGACACCCGTGCGTTCGCCACCTGGTCGGCCGAGCGGTTTGGCTTCGGTGCCGCCCTGGGCGATCACGACCGGGCGCGCCGTGCCGCGGTCGGGGAGGCCGTGGAACGGTACTGCGGCAACGCCGTTCCCGACGCCCTGGAGATCGCCTGCTACGACGATCTCGCCAGGGCCGGGCGGCCGGCTCTCGACCCGGCGACCCTGGCGCTCTATTCCGACCGGCAGTACCGCGCCCGCGGGTTCCCCTTCCGGCCCTTCACCCGCCAGACACCGGTGGCCTGGGTGCCCGGCCGCGACCTGTACGCCGGGGGTCCGGTGCTGGTGCCCGCGTCGATGGCCTACCTGAACTACTTCCGCGGCGCGCACGCCGACGAGGTGGCCACCCACGCCATGCTGTACGCCGGCATCGCCACTGGCGAGAACCGTGAGCACGCCGAGCGTTTTGCGTTGGAAGARCTCTTCGAACGCGACGCGAACACCATCTGGTGGGCCAGCGGCGCCGCCGGCTGGGCCGTCGCCGATGCGGCTGAGCTCCTCGACCGGCACGACATCGCCCACGGAGAGGGCACCGGTCGCACCATCCGGTTGTTCCAGGTGCCAAGCCAGTTCCCGGTTCCGGTGCTCGCCGCYTTCCTTGAAGAACCGGGACGGGGGCTGATCGCGTACGGCACGGCATGCCGGGCGGACCCGCGGGAAGCGGCGACGAAGGCGCTCGTCGAAGCCTTCGCCATGCTGGAACTGACCGCCGAGCTCGCGGACGGTGACAGCGCGCACTGGCGAGCCGTCGCCCGCGGCGAGATACCCCCGCACACGTACCTGCCCTACCGCGCCGACCGGCGGTACGCGGATGACATCCGGCCGGATTTCCGCGACCTCGTCGACCTGCCCGCGGTCGCCCAGCTCTATCTGGATCCACGAATGCAGGGCCGGCCCCTCGACCGGCTCCGCGACGACACCCGCACCACCCGGCTCGCCGACATCCCCCGGGCCGACGGGGACGCCAACGGGGGCACAGCCCATCGACGCTACCTCGACATGCTCGCGACGCAGGGCCTGTCCGCCGTGTCAGTGGACGTCACCACCCCGGACGTGCGGGCGGCCGGCCTCACCGTCGTGCGGGTCATCGTCCCCGGGCTCTACGGCAACCCGCCCGCGGCCTTCCCGTTCCTCGGCGGCGAGCGGCTCTACGACGTACCCGCCCAGCTGGGCCTGGCTGCCGGAAAKATCACCGAAGACGCCCTTTATCCGTACCCGATCCCGCACGTCTGAGGAGCACCCATGGACCTCGCCGCGATCCTCGCCCCCCGAACCGGGATCATCCGCCGGATCGAACGCAACGCCATTCCCGCCACCCTGCCGCCCGAATTCACCATGTACACCGCCGTTCTCTCCGACACCACCAGGTTCTCCGCCTGGGCCAGTGACTTCGCCGGAGCCGGCTACGCCCTGCTCGACGACGACGCCGCCCTCGGGCCCGCCGTCGGCGAGGCCGTCGAACGCTACTGCGGGAACCTCGTCCCCGCCGGACTGCGCCGCGCCACCCACAAAGAGCTCACGGCGGACCGCGCCACCGTGCTTGACCCGCGCTCGGTAGTGCTGTACTCACCCGCCCAGTACGCCGGGCCCTACTTCCCGTTCACCGAGTACCGCGAGGATCTCGAGCTGGAATGGACGTCCGGCACCGACCTGCTTGCTGGCACCCCCGTCTGGGTACCCGCGCAGCTCGTCTGGGTGTCCTACGCCCACCAGGCCCAGGCCCGCGGGTTCCCCTACCTCAGCCCGGTCCTCAGCGCCGGCCTGGCCGCCGGTATGGACCAGCGCTCGGCGCAATGGTCGGCGATCTGCCAGATGATCGAACGTGACACGCTGACCATGGCCTGGCACGGCCGCCGGCCGCTGCGGGCCATCACCCCGCCCCCCTGGATCGCGCAGCTTGCCATGGGCGCGTACGGAAGCATGACGACCCGGTTCGTCGAATTCCCGAACGAGTTCGGCCTCGTCGTCGTCGGCGCCCTGGTGCACGACACGGCGACCGGCTACCTGACCATGGGAGCAGCGTGCCGGACCACCACCACGCCGGCGCTGCGCAAGGCCCTTGCCGAAGCCTTCCAGCTGCAGATGTTCGTCGCCGACCTCGACGACCCCGACGGCCCCTACATGCGCGCCGCACGCAACCCGCACAGCCCCCTCAAGCCGTGGCGAGCTGACCGACGGTACCTCGACGACTGCCGAGACGACCTGGCGGACGTCGTCGAGTACTGCACCCACCTCCAGCTCTTCCTCGACTCTCGCCTGCAGGACCGGCTGGAGGCCGAACTCGCCGAGGCCCTCGCCGGCACGATCGGCTGGGAGACCCTCGACCGGGACGCCCGGCACGCCGGAGTCGACGACCCGACGGTGCTCGCGCGCACGCTCGCCGACGCCGGCCACCCGGTGACATCGGTCGACGTCACCACCGAAGACGTGCGCCCCACCGGCATGCGGGTCGTGCACACCTTGGCCCCCGGCCTGTACTCGAACACCTCTGTCGGCCTTCCGTTCCTCGGCGGCGCCCGGCTGGCCAGGCAACTCGCCGCGGCGGGCACCACCCGGCKCGACCTCCCGCTGCCGCATTAGCGCATTAGCGACGTAACCGAAGGGACGAGTGTGGCCGAGGACGTCACCRCGCTGGAGCGTATCCGGCGGGTCCAACAGGTCCTCAATGGTCCGCCGACCCGGCAGGTGATGCTCGACGGACTGCGCGCCGCCACCTGCCGGATTCCGCTGCCGGCACCGCGCGCGGACCTGCCGGTCGAGTTCGGCCAGGTGCTCGCGGCACGCAGGTCCTGGTACCGGTTCGATGCCGAGGCGCCGACCGCCGAGAATGTCTCCTCGCTCCTACGCTGGGCGGTGGGTCCGCAGCGGGATGTCCGACTGCCCGACGGCAGTCAGCACCGGATGTGGATGGCGCCGTCGGCAGGTGGCCTGCATTCACTGTCCATCTATCTCGTCATTGCGCGCGGTGCGCAGCTGCCCGGCGGCGTGTTCCGGTACGACGCCGAGGACCACTGCCTGCAGACGTTGCGGTCCGGCGAGCCGACGGCGGCGTTGCGTTCGGTGCTGGTCCAACCCGAGTTCGCCGAACGGGCGCCCATGGCGGTCGTCGTAGTCGCCCGGCTCGACACGACTCTCGTGAAGTACCCGGCACGCCATTACCGCACCCTGCACCTCGACGCGGGAATCGCCGTGCAGAACCTCTACCTGGTCGCGGCCGCACTCGGGCTGGCCGGATGCGCCGTGACGGCCTTCGACGACCAGGCCCTCGCCGAGTTGCTGCGTCTGCCCGACACGATGTTCCCGACCGTCGTGTTCCCCGTCGGCCGCCAGCCGGTCCGACCGCCAACCAGGCATGCGAGCTGACTACATTTCACTATCGCCGGCCGCGCCGGCCGCGCCGGCCGCCGCGGCCGGACGTGGGCGGACGTGGGCGGACGAGGTGCCCAGGCCCGTGGGGCCGCCGAAGGGCCGTACTCCCGCCGCTGGGTGGTACCGCAGTTCGGACTCCTCGTACCGATGCGTGCCCTCATGCCAGCGGAGGATCCCGGCCAGCCAGTTCTGGAGTTCCCGCGCGTAGCCCAGCAGCGCCTGCCGCGCCGACGCGTCCAGGGCGAAGCTGTCGAACAGCGCCGGAAGCTCGTGCGCCACGATGTGCTCGAACTGGCGTATCCGGGAGGTCATCAGATCGTTGACCACCGCGAGGGCACGCTCCCGGTCGCAGTCGAGGAAGTTCTCGACGACGAGGACACAGTTGTGGATCTCACCCTCGAACTGGATCTCCTTCTGATAGGAGAAGACGTCGTTGAGGAGACAGGCGTAGTCCGCGGCCGCGTTCTCCAAGGCCTGGATCGGCCGGGTGCGGTAGATCTCGGGTGGCACGGTCTGTTCCTGGGCCAGCCGGGCCAGCCGGGCCAGGCTCATCGTCAGATCCGAACCGAAGGTCGCCCGGCGCATCTCAATGTAGTCGATCGGGTCGGGAATGCGATTCTGGGCCTGGTTTGCCAGCTCCCACAGCCAGCTGTCGATCATAACCTCGACGGTGCCGCGGAACGTCTCGCGCGCGCCTGGCGCCATGGTCTCGGTGGTGCGCGTCCACAGGTCGGCCAGACCGCGTTCCAACGCGTTGGCCGGCACCGCGGTGACGGGGGAGTCCAGCGGCATGAACTCCGACAGCCGGGCGTTGCACACCTTGGCCCCGAGGATGTCCCGGGTGCGGCCGAAGATTACCGGGTAGTAGTCGTCGGCGTAGGTCCCCCAGGTGAGCCAGTCCGTCGTCAGATTCAGTTCCGGCAGGGTCGCGTCCGGATGGATTCCGGCCGAGCACAGCGCGAAGTCGAACGCCCGCAGTTTGTGTTCGTCCCAGATGCCCGGAATCGGGTCCAGCATCCCTACCGCCCGGGCCCAGATGATGTTTTCCCGGCGGGAGGCGTCCAGATGTGGRCTCTGCCCGGTCGAGAAGGGCATGCAGAAGTCGGGATGGCGCAGCGGCCCGACGATCTGGTGCGGGATGTGCGTGAAGGAGCGGATCCGGCGCGGTGTGGTGGTGACGAGGGACGGCACAATCCGGGCCGCCGAGGTACCGAGACCGGTGAGTCCGAGGAGTCCGCTGAGCTCGCCGCTCTCAGGCGCCACGGCCCGGTTCATGTACCGGCTCGAGCGCAGGTGCCATTCGTGGCCCCCTGACTGCCAGTCCTGCAGACCCTTCACGTACGCCAGGACCTCCAGCCGGCTCCCCGGGTCGACACCGTGCTCCTCGAGGACCGCCGGCAGTTCGGTGACCGCGGTGTGCTCGAACTGGTGCAGCCGCGAGGTGAGCAGGTCGTTGACCGTGTCGGCGGCCTCCTGGGTTCCACAGCCGAGGAAACGTTCGATGACGAGCACGCCGTTGCTGAGCTCGCCCTCCTCTTCGACCTCGCGCTGGTAGGAGAACAGGTCGTTGCGCAGATGCACGGCGTCGGCGAAGGTGTCCCGCAGTACCTGCAGCGGCCGGGTCGCCGCGACCTGGGCCGGCACCTCGGCGTCGGCGGCGTGCTCGACGAGGTTCGCCGACCAGGGCGCGCCGCCGACCTTGCGCCGCATCTCGACGTATTCRATCGGGTTGGCGAGCCTGCCGGCGTTGATGTTGGCTAGTTCCCACAGGGACTCGTCCAGCAGGTTCTTGGTGCTGACCGCGAACCGCCGCCGCCAGTCGGCGGAACGCTCCGGGACGGTCCGGGTCCACAGGTCGGCGAGTCCGCGTTCCACCGGGTTGGTCGGCGTCTCGGTGATCTCACCGTCGACGGGCATGAAGGCGGGCAGGCGGTCGAGGTAGGCCCGGGCGCCGGCCATGTCGTGGGACCGCTTGTACAGCTCCAGGAAGTGGTCGTCGAAGTAGAAAACCCAGACATACCAGTCGGTGACCAGATCGAGTTTTCGGCTGACGGAGTCCGGATGGGTGTATGCACAGAGCAGGGCGTAGTCGTGTGCGTCGAAGTCGGCCTCGGTCCAGATCGCGGTTCCGTGCTGCGGAGAGTCGATCATCTCCATCTCGTCGGCCCAAGCCCTGCTGTGCACGCGGGCCTGTTSCAGGTTCGGATTGAGCCGTGCCGGATAGGGCACGTAGAACTCCGGTAGCGTGAAAGGCTGCATGACCCGCTGGTGAACCCTTCTCGGTCACGGGCTGGACGGCCGGCCCCGAAAGTCGGCCGGATACGGATCCTTATCCGTATCCGGCACCGGTGCACCTTCCCCGGGGAACCGGCCCCGGGGAAGGTGCACCGGGTCTGCCGAGGTGGCAGCGGAGAAGTGAACGTTCGGGGCGGCCGGGAGAGATCGGGCCGGGATGCCGCGGAGCCCCGCGGAACCCTTCCGGAACCCAGCGTGATCTCATGTGATCTCATGTGATCTCGCGTAATTCCGCGTAATTCCGCGGGTTCCGGGTGGTCCCAGCGGCTCGCGCGGCCGGGTGTCACCGACCGATCTCGACGTTCTCCAGGATACCGAGCGCGTCGGGGACGAGCACCGCCGCGGAGTAGTACGTGGTCACCAGGTACGAGATGATGGCCTTGTCGCTGATACCCGCGAATCTCACGGACAGRCCGGGCTCGTATTCGTCCGGYAGGCCGGCGTGGTGCAGGCCGATCACCCCCTGGTTCTCCTCACCGGTGCGCAGCGCGAGGATGGACGTGGTACCGGTCCCGCTGATCGGAATCTTGTTCAACGGGAGCAGGGGAACGCCACGCCAGGCCGGCACGTGCTGGTCGTGGAGGAGGACGGTGRCCGGGTAGATGCCACGGGCGGTGCATTCCCGGCCGAACGCGGCGATGGTCCGCGGGTGGGCGAGCAGGAAATGTGTGCTGCGTCGGCGGCTCAGCAGGTCGTCGAGATCATCCGGGGTAGGCGGACCGCTCCGGGTGTGAATACGCTGACGGAGGTCGGCGTTGTGCAGCAGCCCGAAGTCGGGGTTGTTCACCAGTTCGTGCTCCTGGCGTTCGCGCAGGGCCTCGACGGTGAGCCGGATCTGGTGCTCCAGCTGGTTGTGYGGTTCGTTGTAGAGGTCCGCCACCCGGCTGTGGATGCGTAGCACGGTCTGGGCGACGCTGAGCTCGTACTCGCGGGGGGCCAGTTCGTAGTCGACGAACGTCCCCGGCAGGTCCGGTTCCCCGGTGTGCCCGGCGGCGATCGCGATCTCCGCTTCGCCCAGGCGGTTGCTCGGGGGCTGGAGCCGGGTCCGGTACTCGTCGAGGTGACGCCGCAGCTCGTCGGAGGAGTCGGCGAGTTCGGAGAACTGCTGGCGCGACAGGACGAGGGCCGTCGTACCGGTGAGTGCGCGGGCCGTGAACTCCCAGGTCAGGTCCTCCTCGACCAGCGCCTCGTCACCGAAGTACTCGCCGTCGGCGAGTACGCCGAGTTCCCGCTCGTCGCCGTACTCTCCGAGGCCGAACCTGCCGACCTTACCGTGCGCGATCAGGAACACCTGGTCGGCGGCCTGACCGCTCTCCACCAGCACGTCTCCGGCAGCGAATTCCCGTTGGGCGAAGCGGTCCGCGAGCGCATCGAGCACCTCGCCGTCGAAGCCCCGCAGGGCGGGCAGCTCGCCGAGTTCGCGCGGAACGACCCGGACCTCGGATCCGGTGGTGGTGAACGTGAGGAGTCCGTCCCCGAGTACGTAGGTCAGACGGCGGTTGACCCGGTACACGCCGCCGGACGCCTGGACCCATGGCAGTATCCGCAGCAGCCACCGGGAGGTGATCTCCTGCATCTGCGGAACGGACTTGGTGGTCGTCGCGAGATTGCGCGCGGCCGCCGTGCTCAGACTCAGCCGGGGCTCTTCGCCGCCGGCATCCGTACCGGCCTGCACGGGTTCGGTCATGACAGACTCCACCTATCTCTGGTTTTCGCAGGGGCAGTTTTCCCACTGGGAGTGGGGGTTTACACTGGGGGTATGGGGGTTTTCCCGGAGTGYGGTTTCTATTGACCCGACGCACATGTAGAAGGCGCGGCCTGTGCACGGTCATAGGAATGTGCGGGCGTGACGGATCCCGGCGGCTGGCCGCCGACCGCAGGTACATCGAACCGACACGAAATGCGGGACGTCGAAGTTCCGATGCTGCGCTGGGTGAGTCCCGCCTTCCCTGAGTAGCGATGACATCTATGGGCGCTCCGTTGGTGTAACCCCCCCCATGGCGTCGAGTCAACAGGAGACCTGCGCTTGTCTCGAACGGAACGCGCGTCGTCTCGCCGCGCATGGGAAGCCTCCCGCATCGATCCCACGGGCGGCAAGCACTTTGCGGAACCAATCAGATCTGGTCCGGGCAGACCGGCCTGCTCTAGTCCTCGGCCCGGCCCGGCGACCACGCACTGTAAAGGGCGGCCAGGCGTTTTCTCGATCGTTTTCCCGGTGTCCCGGACGAACTGTCGGTACGCGGCGGACAGGAGTACCGTCCTCCTTTTCCGCTGGTTGATCCAGTCCGCCGGTGGATCAAGCGCCGATCGGCGCCCGTGTCCCGACCGTGGTGATATCGGGTCGAAATCTGGTCCGGCTGGCGGTCGGAGCGTTCGCGGAGTCCGCGCGCAAAATTCCTTCGGTGATATTCGTTCGCGCCGCGGAACATAGCCAATTTCCGGGGAACCCGGGTGGGAGCGCCGTCGTCTCCCTCGAGTGCGGCGTGCGGGTATTTCTTCACCCCCTGCGGTGGGCCGGAAACGTCACGGCGACGGGGACGGAGACGGCGCGTGGCGTCCCACCCGGTCCAGACCTGCCGCGCCGGCCCGTCCGCGGCAGATCCGGACCGGTTGCGGACTTCTCACGACACGCCGTAGACGCTGACCGCTTCTCCTGGTCAGGGCCTCGGCCCGAGTGCCCGTCCCGGGCCCGCAACCGCGGCCTGGTCCGATCATCCGCCGGATGCGGCGGCCCAGCGGCCCAGCGGCCCAGCGGCCCCGGCGGGGCCAAAGGCCTGGAGATTGCGGGACCTGTGGCTATGGCCGAAAAGGGGTATCCGTCCGCCCGGCACGGCTGGTCGGATGATCGACCCGAGGCGCATCGTATCGAGCCGGTCCTGCCGACCGAGGGAGCCATTGCCTCCCGGCAACGGCGCCGGCCGAATCCCGCGATGCGAGGGGCATGCCTCGGCCGGTCGCCTTCGGTTCAAGCTTCGACTCAAGCCTGGACGCCAGGAATTATCACTATACGTGTCTTTGGGAGGGTATCGGCGTTATTCCGTCGTACGCGCCGGTCGGCGTGACCGGTGCGGCGTGACCGGACGGCGCAGGTGCTCCCAGGCATCAACTCACCGTCATCGCGCCGACGGGTTACTAGGAATTATGAGCTACTCATGGGGCCGTTTAGGTGGCTACTTCGTACTGGCCCTGATTGGGGACGTCGGTAGGCGGCGAGCTGCCCCGGCCGGATCGGGGCACTCTCGGTACCCCGATCCGGCCGGGGCAGGTTGACGAGCCCAACGTGCCGGTTGGGCCCCGCCGGTCGGGCGTCCTCGATGCCGCGCGATTTCGAGTGCCGTCTCGGGGCACGCCGACATCGAGGTCTCGATGGGCGGACCGTGATGAGGAGGACATCATGCCGATCAATGACGCTGGGTTCGACGGCGGCCGAGCGGCGCAGTTCTCCCACGACGACGTCGTGGGAGTCCTGCTCGAACAGCACGCCCGCATCCGCGAGCTGTTCGCGGACGTGAAGTCGGCGGCGGGCGAGCACAAGCGCCGGGCGTTCGACGAGCTGCGGGCGTTGCTCGCCGCGCACGAGACCGCCGAGGAGATGGTCGTGCGGCCGGTTACGAAGAAGATCGACAGCCGGGTGGCCGAGGCGCGCAACCACGAGGAGGACGAGGCCACCCGCGTGCTGCTGGCGCTGGAGAAGATGGATGTCGGTAGCGCCGAGTTCGATGCGAAGCTGGCGGACTTCGAACGGGCCGTTGTCGACCATGCCGAGCATGAGGAAAACGAGGAGTTCCCCCGGGTGCACGCGGCCCGCGACGCCAGGCAGCTGGAAAGCATGGGCCGTCGGCTTCGGACGGCGGAGAAGTTCGCTCCCACCCATCCGCACCCGTCAGCCGCCGGTTCGACCGCCAAGCAGTGGACGGTAGGTCCGATCGCCTCGGTCATCGACCATGTCCGGGATGCCGTGACGCGGCGGGGTGCCGTGGACTGACGCCGTGCTCCTGCCAC